>JAEDGF010000071.1 GCA_016297645.1 Clostridiaceae bacterium | reverse complement strand
GTGTTGTGCAGGTAGGCTCAACAGCCGCGTCCGTAACTTCGGTGTGTCCCTTTGCGGGAATCAGCTCCTGAGGAACAAGAATTTCGTTACATACGGAGCAATGCTTTCCGGCGGTCTTACCGGGGGTGGTGCAGGTTGCGGCAACGGCAGCATCGGTAACTTCGGTGTGACCGGTTGCGGCGATAACGGTAGCGTCTTTTGCTATTTCATTAGTGCAGCTTTCGTCCGAGAAATACTTTCCGCAGCGTGTGCAGTAAACATAATAGATGTTTCCGTCCTTAGTACAGGTGGCTGCATTTGCAGTGTGGATCTCTTTTGAATGACCGAGAGCCGTACGAACCGTTTCGGAGGTTGCTTCGCAGCGAGAGCATTTAAGAATGAGCTTGCCGTTTGCAGTACAGGTTGCGGCGATATCGGTAACGATTTCGGTGTAGTCATGTCCGAGAGCAACGGAACCGTCCGATTCGGTCTTGGTAGCGCCGCAGCCGTTTCTCACGCAGGCAAATGTGTTGTAACCGGCTTCGGTACAGGTAGCTGCATGATTTACGGGAGTACCCCAGCTGTGACCGAGAGCCTTTTCTTCAACGGAAGAAGTGAAGTTACAATCCGTGCACTTTTTCTTTGTTACGCCGGCGGTTTCGCACTTTGCGGCAACGGAACCGTTATCGACGAGATTATGTGCAACATCGTTGTAAACGGCATCGACGGTCAGGTCGGAGGTGATGTTTGTGAATGCTTTATCCCAACCTGCAAACTGCTTATGCGTCGAAGCATTGAAGTTTTCGGGATGAGAGGGAGCGGCGGGAGCCGATGCGGCTTCGCCGTATTTGACGGTCTGAGTTTTCAGAGTAGTATCACCGTCTTTGAAGGTTACGGTGTAGGAATTTATGTTCCATGTTGCGGTCAAGGTATCGGTGTAGCCGTTTGTTGCACCGAAGGTGTATGTTGCCGCAGATGTCGTGCTTGTAAGCGTTCCGTTTGTCCCGCTGCGGCTCCAACCGGCAAAGGCGTAGCCTTCACGGGTGGGAACGGGAATTGAAAGCGTGCTGTTATATTCCTGCGTTTTCGAAACGGTTGATGTTGAACCGTTCCACACACCGCCGTTGGGGTTAATGTTAAGCGTACCGGTGTTTATCTTCCATATCGCATAAACGGTATTGTTGTAACCGACTGTTGCGGAAGATGCACCCGTACCGGAAGCGGAAGAATTCCAGCCTGTGAAGGTGTAGCCGGTTCTTATAACTGTCGCCTTGGGTGTATAGGTGGTTTTCTGTGCGGTACCTATCTTAATGAATTCGGAGGTTGTGCCGCTTATCGAACCGCCGTTGCCGCTCACCGTAACCTTTGTGCAAAGAGCGTTGAGGGCGTTTGTGAGGTTCGAAGCAAGTGTATCGGGATTGGAAATAGCTCCGTCGACCTTTGTGAGAGCGATAACAGCCGCTTTATAAGCGGATTGAAGTGCAGTCCACTTGTAGTTATTGTCGGCATCGAAATAGGCGCTTGTTATGCTGCCGGAGGAAATGCCGTTAACGCCGAGTGCCGGCATTTTCTTTATCGCAGTGTTTACGGCTGTGCGGAGGTTTGCTTTATTATAATATGTAGCCTGCATTTTTACTACGGTGTGGGAGGAAGCATAATAGCTGCCATCCCAAGCGCCGTCACTGTTACCGTAAAAACCCTTTGCCATATACATCTGCGTTGCACCCTGTGTGTCGGTGGAACCCAAAAGAGTTCTCGGCCATGCGCCGGCGTAGCGCAAGCCTTCGGTTTCTTTGTAACTGCAATCGGTAGGGCCTTCTCCCTGTCCCGCAATTCGATATGTATAATCATCATAATATTTACTTCTATTGCCATTGTCGGCACCCGTATGCCACGTATTGTATCCGTCACCGGTTTTTGTGGAATAATCGGCTATATACCACGTTCCGGTATTGTTGGATGAATTCTCATCGTCTGTAACAATCAAGCCTATTGACAGATTCGGTATCTGGCTGAGGTCGGTATAGCGTGACGTGTCGATATACATCCAACCGTAGCTGTTCGTCATAACGCACGCCTGAACATTTTTGGTGTTTTCTCTGTACTTTGCTACCTCATAGTTTGAAACAGGCGACGTTGTATTTGCTTTTGAGGACTGACCGTAGGCTGTCGGGTAAGAATTTCCCAACTTCTGAAGATAATAACCGGTTGATGAACTGTTTCCGAAAAGTACATAACCTTTGGAATAGCCTAATGTAGTGTATTTATAATCGCCGACACCGCTGTTGCCGCAGCCGGAACTGCTGTTATACTGTATTCCTGTTACCGCGGTGCCGCCGACATATCCTTTTGACCCCGCATTGGTAAACGGAACAAAATTTGCTTTCGTGAACTGATTTGTCCCTTTTTCATCCCAGTCGCTTGCAAGAGTTGACGCAACATGAGTAAGTCCGTGGAATCCGTTTATCCATGTAACTGCCCCTGCCCAGTTGGCACCGCCACTGCTTCCCGTGCCGCCGTCCGCACCGGCTGCAACAGGATAAATATAAGGCTTATAAACATATGTATATGCAAACGCCTTTTTTTGCTGATTGTCCTCGGAGTCTTTAAAGGAAAGCGTCCACTCGATATAACAGCCGTAAACATCCTTCGCAAAAGAAGGAGAAGAACCGCTTGTTACAGTTATTGTGGCGTCGGTTCCGAGGTTTGTTGTCTTGTCAAAAGAAATGCTGCCGCCGCCAATTGTTTCGAAGCTTTCATTCATAAAACGGTAGGAAAGCGAAGCGTTTACCGCCTTCGTATACTTAAAGTAAATTTTACCTTCCGTATCGTAAGACGATTTTGCGGAACCGTCAGCATTGTTGTTTACATACCACTGAAATGGGGTAGATGTAGCGATTTCGTTTGACCTTGCGTCCGGATAAAGATAAATGACTTCGGGAACAACAAAGGTCAGATCCCCCATTACCTTATCGGAGCTTTTAGTGGTTGCCGCTTCCGCCGTTACGGCAGGAAACGGGTTGAAGAAGCACATTGTAGTAAGTACCATGAGCAAGCTCAAAAGGATACTTACGAGCTTTGTGCCGACTTTTCTGTTCATTTTACATACCTCCTAAGCATAGTTTTGCGGAAAAGCCTTGTGTGCTTGACACAAGTAATGCATTTTACAACACTAATTATATCAGAAATACATTTTTTTACAAGCACAAACACTAATTTTTACGAAAAAAACTTAAAAGATTTCAGAAAAAATCACCGAACGGAGTTTTTTTCCGCTTCGGTGATGAATCTGAAATCAATATTCGATTGCGCTGCGTTTTTTATTTGAGCCGATTTCCGTCCTCAAAAGCAGTACCGACCTTTTCGCCGACAACATAATAGCCGCTCTCTACCGGCTCGAATACGATCGGACGGAATTTAGTAAGATCGATTGAATTGTTTTCGTTCAGTACGCTCTCGTCTGCCGCCACATTTACGATCTTACCGAGGACATTTCCCTCCTCAGTGAAACGAACAAGCTCGCATTCGAGAACAACGGGAAGCTCTTTTATTACGGGAGCGTCAACAAAGCTGCTCTTTTCCGTTGTAAAGCCCGCTTTTTTCATTTTGTCCGGCGTATTGCTGCCCGAAACAAGACCGACATAATCGCTTGCTGCGACATGGGCTGCGTCGGCAAAGCTGACGGTGAATGCACCCTTTTCCTTGATATTCTTTGTTGTCTTATGACCTGCGCTCAGGCATAATTCGACCATATCGGAGTCGTACAGTCCGCCCCATGCGGCGTTCATTGCGTCTGCGTTTCCGTTTTCGTCATATGTCACTATAATGAGGACGGGAAGCGGATAGAACCAGGGATTTGAGCCGAAATTCTTTTTCATAATAAAAACACTCCTTTTTTGTTTCGACAGAGCTGCCGGAAGTCTGAACGCCGGTCAGACGAACACATATCCGGTTTGCTCTCTGCACTTATATTTTAGCATAAAAACGGAAAAATACAATACAGCGCAAAAAAATCACCGCCGGGACAAAGCTACATCTGTCCGAAGCGGTGATTCGTAAATGCTATACGGTTTAAGCGGCTGCTTTTTTCTTCGATGACATTCTTCTCAGTGCCTTGCCTATCTCGAATACGGGGATAGTTGTAAGTGCAAGTCCGAACGAGATCGCAAGCTCATACCAGCTGAATGTTCCGGATTCGATGCCGAATACGCTGTTGAGTCCGGGAATATAGATAGCGGCAAGCGTCATGAGCGTTGTAGCGACAAATGCGCCGACAAGCCACCAGTTCGTGTTTTTAAGCATATGAGCAGAGAAAAGCGAGCCCTGACGCGAACGCATATTGATAGCGCACATCATCTCGGCAAAGTTGACGGTGAGGAACGCCATAGCCATAGCGTTTACGCACTCGTTTCCGGCGAAGAAGCCCGCAAAACTGTGAGCAGCGCCGCCGGCGGGTTCGAGCCAGTAACCGATAACATATGCGGCAATTTCGATTATCGACAGATAGATACCCTGCCAAATCATATCAATGCCGGCGCCGCCGGAGAAGATACCGTCTTTGGTGGAGCGGGGCTTTCTTCTCATTATATCGTTCTCGGCTTTTTCCATACCGAGTGCAAGACCGGGAAGAGAATCGGTAACCATGTTGATCCAAAGAAGATGGACGGGTGAAAGAATAGTGAAGTTGAGAATGGACGCAACGAACATGATTATAACTTCGCTGAGGTTTGTCGAAAGCTGGAATTGCAGAACTTTAAGAACATTGTCGTAGATTTTTCTGCCTTCTTCGACTGCATTTACGATAGTTGCAAAGTTGTCGTCCGCAAGAACCATGTCGGATACGCCTTTGGTAACATCGGTACCTGTAATACCCATGCCGATGCCGATATCCGCGGACTTGATCGAGGGGGCGTCGTTAACGCCGTCGCCGGTCATTGCAGTTACCATACCGCGAGCCTTCCACGCTTTTACGATACGGGTCTTATGCTCCGGCTGAACACGGGCGTAAACGGAGTATTTAACAACTTCTTCTTTGAGTTCTTCATCCGAGAATTTATCGAGTTCCGCGCCCATTATGGCTTCGGAGGCGTTTGTGATTATGCCAAGCTCTCTGCCTATCGCAACGGCGGTGTCCTTATGGTCGCCGGTTATCATAACGGGACGGATACCTACCTGACGGCACTCCTCGATAGCCGCTTTGACTTCGGGGCGTACGGGGTCGATCATGCCGGTAAGTCCGATAAATACAAGGTCGTTTTCAAGGTTCTCGGGCGAATTGTCCGAGGGAGCGGAGCTGTAAGTCTTGAAGGCACAGGCAAGAACTCTCAGCGCCTTATCAGCCATGCGTTTGTTCTCAACGGCTACCTTCTTTATGATATCGTCCGACATGGGGACTTTGTTGCCGTTTACAAGTGCATACGCGCATTTTTTAAGTAACTCGTCGGGCGCGCCCTTTGTATACTGAACGATGCCGTTCTCCGTTTTGTGAACGGTGGACATCATCTTTCTGCCGGAATCGAACGGAGCTTCGCCTATTCTCGGGGCCTTTGCAAGCAGGTCGTTTTTGCTCATTTTGAGAGAATACGCATATGCGACAAGAGCAGCCTCGGTAGGTTCGCCGGTAACCTTTCCGTCTTTATCTATTTCCGCATCGCAGCAAAGAGCCATTGCGCTTGCAAGCAGCTCTTCATCGTCGCCGTAGTGGTCGACAACAGTCATCTTATTCTGAGTAAGAGTACCGGTCTTATCGGAGCAGATTATCTGTGTGCAACCGAGTGTTTCAACTGCCGTGAGTTTTCTGATAAGCGCCTGGCGCTTACTCATTGCGGTAACGCCTATCGACAGAATAATGGTAACGACTGCGGGAAGTCCCTCGGGAATAGCGGCAACGGCGAGGGCAATAGCGGCAACGAATGTGTCGAGCACTGTTTCACCGAGGAAAGACCACTCGAACGAACCGTGTATCACCATTGCTTCGACACCGCCGACGACAAAGACGATAACGCTTATGCCGATATTAACATCGGCAAGAACCTGTTCGGCGCCTTCAAGATAGAACTTCATCGTTCTGTCAATTCCTTTTTTTCGGGTAAAAAAACTTTTGACGCGAGAAACATCAAAAGCAGAACACAGAAAAAACAGACGGAAAAACCGCAGTTCCTCTCATGTAACTTAGTTTTGCCATATTTTTGAAGCGAAGTCAACAAATATTTAACATCAAAAAAAACAACATCGACTGCGGCGGACAAAGGCTGAAAACAGTCTTTAACCAAGAGGAAAAAATTGTGAATCAAGTGCGAAAAATCGCAAAACATAACTCTTGACAGCGGAGAATTTTTGTGTTACCCTGTTCGTTGGCGAACACTTTTACGGGACGGAGGGACATTTTGAGAGATTCGGACTTTGCTGCACTCGCACAGAGCAGTCTTTTTTACGGGATGGATACCGCGCTGATAAAAAAAATCGTCGAAGCGGAAAAAATCGATGTTGCTGACTATCGGAAGTATGAAGTCATTCTGTCGCCGCAGTCGCCGGTCACATCTCTTGCGGTGATAACGAAAGGGAAAGCCGATGTATACAAGAGCACGGACAAGGGCGACCTGTTTTTGAGCATTCTCGCACCGGGAAGCGTTTTCGGAATGGCGGGACTTTTTTACGGAAACGGCGTTTTTATAAATACGGTAAAAGCGCGCGAGGACTGTAAAATAGCGTTTATAGCAAAAGACAGCCTTGAAAGGATTTTCGCGGCATATCCCGCGGTTGTCACAAACTATATAACGGTCCTTTCGCAGAAGATTCACTACCTCAATCAAAAAATCGGAAACCTCACCTCCCCTCTCCCCTCAGCAAGGCTCATGGCATACCTGCGTTCTCTTGAAAAGGACGGCACCGGAACCGTTACGCTGCCCGTGTCGATTTCCGAGCTCAGTCGTGTGCTGTCGCTCGGGCGGACTTCGCTTTATGCCGCGTTCGACGAGCTTACCGAGAACGGACAAATCAAGCGCACGGGAAAACAGATTCGTATATTAAATCCGAAAGGAAATGAATAAAATGAAAGCAAAAAAACTCACTGCCGTTATATCGCTTATAATGGCACTCGCACTCCTCTTTGCCTCCTGCTCGTCAGGCGGCAGCACCCCGACCGACCCCGCATCTCCCTCCGAGAGCAAGGCATCAGAAACCGAGCTTACGACCGTTCCCGCACAGCAGCAGGAAATAAAGATCGGCTTTTTGAAGGGCCCCACCGGAATGGGCGCGGCATACCTTCTTGAACAGAACGAGCTGGGCAAGACAGCGGCAAAGTACACCGTTTCGCTCGAATCATCCCCCGATGTGTTCAAAGCTTCCCTCATAAAGGGCGACATTGATATAGCGGCTCTGCCCGTAAATGTCTGCGCAGTCCTGAATAAGAAAACAGAGGGCAAAGTAAAGCTCCTTGCGGTAAATACCCTCGGCACGCTCTACATTATGTCGAATGACGAGAGTATAAAGACGGTAGCCGACCTCAAAGGAAAGACTGTTCTCTCGGCAGGTCAGGGTACTACGACCGAATATGTTCTCGCACATATTCTTGAAAAGAACGGACTTAAAGCCGGCGCGGATGTTACGGTTGAATATGCATCCGAACACGCAGAGGTAGTCACGAAGGCATCATCCGGCAGCTACTCCGTAATCCTTCTCCCCGAACCCTTTGTTACACAGATGAAGCTCGCAGGCAAGGGCTTTAATGTTGCAATCGACCTCACCGCCGAATGGAAAAAGCTCGGTGAAGGCGAACTCACCATGGGCGCTGTTGCCGTAAGAAGCGACTTTGCCGAAAAGAACCCCGAAGCGGTTGCTCAGTTTTTGAGCGATTATAAGAAGTCCGTCGACTTTGCGGTAAATAACGCAGATGAAGCATCGGCTCTCATAGAAAAGCACGGAATAGTTGCGAAAGCGGCAGTTGCAAAGCAGGCGCTTCCCAACTGCAACCTCACACTGATAACCGGAAAGGAAATGAAGGACAACGCTTCCGCATACCTCAAAGTTCTGTTTGACGCTTCGCCTGCCGCAGTGGGCGGCGAGCTTCCCGGCGGCGCTTTCTATTACGGCGCTGAATAAAACATGAACAAAATGCCCGTTCGATTGAAAAAAGCGATGACCGCTTTGTCGGTCGCTGTCATATGGGTACTTGTCTGGCAGGCTCTTTCCGCCGCCGCATCGCGCGGCGGACTGGGTCTGCTTTTGCCTGCGCCTTTGCAAACGCTTGCGGCACTCGGTGAGCTTGTCACGCAAAAAAGCTTCTATGCGTCGTGCGCAAAAACACTTTTGAGGGTAATGACAGGCTGGTTTTTCGGCTTGGCATCAGGCGTTATTCTCGGAATTCTCACTTTTCTCAGCAAAGCACTCAAAGCACTGTTTTCACCCGTGCTGCACATAGTAAAGGCAACACCGGTCGCGTCTTTTATAATAGCTGCACTCGTTCTCATGTCCGCCCAAAAGGTGCCTGCGTTCACGGGATTTCTGATAACACTTCCGGTAGTATGGGCGAATATCTCCGAAGGGCTGTCCGCACCGGACAAAAAGCTGCTCGAAGCCGCCTCGTTTTTTAAGATGAGCAAAAAGAATACTGTGCGTTTTATCTTTATTCCGGCACTGAAACCGTATTTCGCGGCTGCGGCAACAACGGCAATGGGACTTTCGTGGAAGGCCTGCGTTGCCGCCGAGGTAATATGCACGCCGAGCGGCTCAATCGGTCAGGGAATTTATAATGCAAAGGTATATCTTGAAACGCCGTCCCTTTTTGCATGGACGGGCGTGGTCATCATTCTCAGCATCATTCTCGAAACGATAATAAAAGCCGTCATTTCGAAATTCACCGGAGAGGAACAGAAAAAATGATAGAAGTGAAAAATCTCACAAAGACCTATAACGGCAAAACGATTTTCAGTGATATAAGCTTTTCTGTGGAATACGGGACGGCTGCCGTGTTCACCGGCAGCTCCGGCGTCGGAAAAACGACGCTTATGCGCTGCATTGCCGGGCTTGAAAGCCCCGACAGCGGAACGGTGACGGGCGTTGACGGGAAAAGGCTGACCTATGCCTTTCAGGAGGATCGCCTGATCGAGCAGCTGAGCGTGAAGAACAATCTTTTGTGCTTTTATAACGACAAAACCCGTGCGGAATATCTTATTGAGCGTGCGGGACTCACCGGGGACGCGGACAAAAAAGCCGCCCTTCTCTCGGGCGGAATGAAGCGAAGACTCTCGTTGATAAGGGCGCTTTTATACGGCGGAGAAATCTATTTTCTCGACGAGCCTTTCAAGGAACTTGACAGCGAAACAGCCGATAAAATGCGCAGACTTGTTAAAGAAGAAACAGCCGGTAAAACGCTGCTGCTCATAACACATGACAACTCGGACGCGTCCTTTTTCAACGCCA
>JAEDGF010000070.1 GCA_016297645.1 Clostridiaceae bacterium | reverse complement strand
GTTAAGACAGATATTCCGTAAAACGAAAAAAGCAAGAATGACGAACGCAAAAAGCAAGAATGACGAAACGGCGATTTATAAAAGCCCGAAAAAAAGTCCGCGCCGCCGAAATACTATTTTTTATTTTCGAAAGAAGAATTTATATGGCACAGTTTACTCCCGACGGTAAAAAAATAAAAATGTTCAAGATAAAGCCGCTTGAAATAAAGAATATGCCTCTCCCCATTTCCACTCCGTTTATAAAGCTCGATTCCGCGCTTAAATTCAGCGGCGTTGCCGAAACGGGCGGACACGCGAAAATGCTCGTTGAGGAGGGAAGTATCCGCGTTAACGGGGTTACTTGCCTTGTAAGGGGTAAAAAGCTCTACCCGGGCGATAATTTCGAATACAGAAACGAGCGCTTCACGATTGAAGCCGTAACAGACTCGAATGAAGCTGAATAAAATAAATTTCAACGGGTTTCGTAATCTCGCAGCTCTCGAAATTGAGCCGCACCCCGAAATGAATATCATTTACGGCGAAAACGCACAGGGCAAGACGAATATTTTAGAGGGCATTTGGCTTTTCAGCGGGCTTAAAAGCTTTCGCGGAGCAAAGGACAGGGAACTGATTGCCTTTTCGCGTGACAGAGCGAAGCTGTCGGCGGAATTCGAAACGACTCAGAGAACGCACAAAGCCGAAATAATTATAGAAACACGCAGAAGCGCGTCCCTGAACGGTATAAAGCTCCCGGGGGCTGCCGGACTTATCGGAAAGTTCGGCGCGGTGGTTTTTTCGCCCTCATTTATGTCCGTAATAAAAAACGGGCCGGACGAGCGCCGGAAATTCATCGACAGTGCCATTTGCCAGCTGCGTCCGTCCTACGCTTCCATGCTTGCGGAGTACCGAAAACTGCTGTTGCAGCGCGGTGCAGTGCTTGAAGATATCGTGAAAAACCCGTCTCTTTACGAAATGTTAGAAATAATTGATGAAAAAATCGCTTTTAGGGGAGAAATCATCACCGGGGATAGGCTACAATATATTCAGTCGCTGGAACCGTTCGTCACCGAGATCTATTCGGGGCTTTCCGGCGGACGCGAAAGCATATCGTTCGAGTACGAAACCAAGAACAGAAACGGGAGCGAAACACTTTCGGAGGCACTGGCGAGAACACGGAAAAACGATATCGCGCGGTCGGTGACCTCAGTCGGACCGCACCGTGACGACATAGACATAAAAATAAACGGACAGTCCGCGCGGATATTCGGTTCACAGGGTCAGCAGCGCTCGTGCGCACTGGCGATGAAGCTGAGCGAAGCCTCCGTAATAAAAGAGGTAAGGGGCGAACAGCCCGTAATGCTGCTCGACGATGTTATGAGTGAACTGGACGAATCGCGTCAGGACTACATATTAAATCACATCAATAACGGACAGGTGTTCATCACCTGCTGCGACCCGGCGTCCGTACTCAGATTATGCGAGGGACGCACGATACACATTAAAAACGGGAGCATTGAAAATGTATCTTGAACTTGCGCCGGACTCGGTGGTTCGTAAAAGGGAGATAGTCGGCATTTTCGATATTGACACCTCTACCGTCATGAAAAACACGCGCGACTACTTAAACCGCGCCGAGAAAAACGGCGAAGTAGAAACGGTCACATTCGATCTGCCGCGTTCCTTCACCGTAACGGCAAAAGGCAATAAAGACCAAAAAATATACATTTCGCGTTTTTCCCCGTCAACACTGGCGAAAAGATAAAGCGGAAGATATACGGGCAATACAAAATGCCACGATAAAAAACTGTATATATTTCAGTCTTTAAGTAATTACAGAAAACAAAAAGTCACGATTTGTAGGGGCGGGGCCCCGGTTCGTCGCAAACTCCATATCGTTTGCGGCTGCGTACCTCGCCGCTTACTCATTCCGTTGCTCCTCACTTTCCGTAAAAAGTCACGCGGCGGCTTTGCTGCTCGCTTGTAAACGCGCTCGCGACGCTACGCCTTGCTACCAACTTTTTACGGTATCATACTGTCGGGTTTTTGATAAAAAATACGACACATCATATATGCCATTCTCTATGCTACTATATAATGCATAAAGTGATATATTGTAGGGGCGGGGCCCCTGCGCCGCCCGCGAGGGTGCGCCTTTCGGCAGCTGGATAGCCCCGAACGACCATTACAAATTGCAATGAGTGAAATAGACCGTAAAAGTTTATTGTTACATGAAATTTTGATAGAAAAATATCAAAAGTATTTACATAATTTTTGCCTTTGACCGCTATCGCATTACTGTTAATTTTGTCGGTCGACCGGTGTTACTAATTACGCATATGCCGTCCCACGCGGGCGGCGCAGGGGCCCCGCCCCTACAATGATTACATAATGTTTAATAATTCGTAAATATAAGGTTTCGTGTTTTTTTAATTCGGGCGGTTGATATCGTAAATTTACATAAATTTATATTTTTTATTTCACTTTCTGGGAGGAAAGACACATGGATAATTCCGAAAACAAATTCTCCGGGCTTGACGAGGAGGAAGAAAGGTTCGCGGAGGAAATGCGCGAGGAGGATACCGGCGTTGACGGCGAAATGAACACCGCCGTTACCGAAAACTACGGCGCGGATCAGATTCAGGTTCTCGAAGGACTTGAAGCCGTAAGAATGCGCCCCGGTATGTACATAGGCTCCACAGGACCTAAGGGACTTCATCACCTCGTGTATGAGATCCTCGACAACTCAATAGACGAGGCTCTTGCCGGCTTCTGCACGCATATCGAAGTGGAAATTCTCCCCGATAATGTGATTTCCGTACGGGATAACGGACGCGGTATTCCCGTTGAAATGAAGGAAGCACAGGGGCTTCCGGCTGTCACTGTCGTTCTGACGGTGCTTCATGCCGGCGGCAAGTTCGGCGGCAGCGGCTACAAGGTTTCGGGCGGCTTGCACGGAGTCGGTTCTTCGGTCGTTAACGCACTTTCGGAGTGGCTCACGGTCGAGGTCAGCCAGAACGGCAAAATTCACCGTCAGCACTTTACGCGCGGCAAGATTGCGAGTGACCTCGAAGTAGTCGGCGAAACGAACGAAACCGGCACGCTTATAATGTTCAAAGCCGACCCCGAGATTTTCACCGAAACGACCGTTTATGACTTTTCGGTTCTCGAAAAGCGCATCAGAGAGCAGGCATTTCTGAATGCCGGGCTGAAAATCACGCTTACGGATAAGCGCGACCCCGACAATATAAAAGAGGAGCTTTTCTGCTACGAGGGCGGACTTTCGAGCTTTGCCGAGTACCTTACCGAGAGCAGAGGACTTACGTCCATTCACGAGAAGCCCATTCACTTCTCCATGGCTAAGGACGACAGAAGCGCCGAGGTCGCTCTCATGTATAACGACAGCTACAACGAGCTTATTCTCTCGTTCGCGAACAATGTGTACACGGCTGACGGCGGCACGCACGAAAACGGCTTTAAGAATGCGCTGACGAGGGTGTTCAACGACTACGGCAAAAAGTACGGACTTCTTAAAGACGGCGACAAGAACCTCTCCGGCGACGATGTAAGAGAGGGCTTGACGGCGGTAATCAGCGTAAAGCTGACGGACGCGGAGTTTGAGGGACAGACAAAGGGCAAACTCGGAAACACCGACATCACGCCCATGGTTCAGAGCCTTGTCTACAACCGTCTTATGACCTTCTTTGAAGAGAACCCCGCGACCGCAAAGGTCATTTTCAGCAAGGCTCTCGACGCCTCGCGCGCAAGGGAAGCAGCCAGAAAGGCAAGAGATTTAGCGAGAAGAAAATCGGCGTTCGAGGGCGGCGGACTTCCCGGCAAGCTCGCCGACTGCACCGATAAAGACCCGGCGAAATGCGAGCTGTTCATCGTCGAGGGAGATTCCGCAGGCGGTTCGGCAAAAGAGGGACGCGACAGAACGATTCAGGCTATTCTTCCGCTTTGGGGCAAAATGCTGAATGTCGAAAAGTCGCGCATAGATAAAGTAATAGGCAACGAAAAGCTCGTCCCCGTCGTGCTTGCGCTCGGTACGGGAATAGGCGACGATTTCGATATAACGAAGCTCAGATATCACAAAATAGTGCTTATGGCGGATGCTGATGTTGACGGTGCTCACATCAGGACACTTCTTCTCACATTCTTCTTCCGCTATATGCGTCCGCTTATCGACAACGGCTATGTCTATATTGCTCAGCCGCCGCTTTACAGAGTGACGAAGGGCAAAAAGCACCGCTATGCATACTCCGACGAGCAGCGCGACGCACTCATTGCCGAGATAGGCTCGGGCTACAAGATCCAGCGCTACAAGGGTCTTGGTGAAATGGACCCCCACCAGTTGTGGGAAACGACCATGGACCCCGAAAAACGCACCATGCTCCGAGTAAACCTCAGCGACGCTATCGAAGCGGACGAAACATTCTCCATTCTGATGGGCGACAAGGTCGAGCCGCGCCGCGATTTCATAGAGCAGAACGCAAAGTTTGTTCAAAACCTTGATGTATAAAGGGAGGCAACGCATAAATGGATAACGGAAACAAAAACGGCGATATCTATAACGAGCTTTCAGCCGACGGCGAAAACGAAGTTATAGACGAAGTCACCGAAGAGGTTGAAAACGACGACGAGGCGGACGGGGACGAGCCTAAGGGACAGCTTATAGAAGTTGACCTTAACAACGAAATGCGCAAATCGTTCCTCGACTACTCGATGTCGGTCATAATGCAGCGTGCGCTCCCCGATGTAAGGGACGGCTTGAAGCCCGTCCACAGACGCATACTGTACACGATGTTCGAAAAGAATCTTTCCCCGAACGGCGAATACCGTAAGTGCGCGGACACGGTCGGCGCGGTGCTCGGCAGCTATCACCCCCACGGCGACGCTTCCGTTTACGACGCTATGGTTCGTCTTGCACAGCCGTTCTCGATGAGATACATTCTTGTCGACGGACACGGAAACTTCGGTTCGATAGACGGCGACCCGGCGGCTGCATACAGGTATACCGAGTCGAGAATGAGCAAGATTTCCACAAAAATGCTCACCGATATAAACAAAAACACGGTCGATTTTCAGGGCAACTACGACGACCGTCTTAAAGAACCCACCGTGCTGCCCGCACGCTATCCGAACCTGCTTGTAAACGGTTCGACCGGTATCGCGGTCGGTATGGCGACGAACATTCCGCCGCACAACATAAAAGAAGTCATCGACGGCGTCTGCTGCGTGATAGATAACCCCGACTGCACTCTCGAAGACATAATGCAGCACATAAAGGGACCCGATTTCCCGACCGCCGGCATTATCATGGGCAGAGCCGGAATCCGTGCGGCGTACGCGACAGGACGCGGCAAAATAACCGTAAGAGCGCGGTGCGAGATTCAGGAAACGAAGAACGGCAGATATCAGATAGTCGTTTCCGAGCTGCCGTATCAGGTGAACAAGGCGCGTCTTATCGAGTCGATAGCGGAGCTTCACAAAGACAAAAAGATAGAGGGACTCTCCAATGTCAGCGACTACTCCGACAGAAAGGGAATGCACATCGTTATCGAATTGAAGCGCGAAGCAAACCCGCAGGTAGTCCTCAATCAGCTTTATTCTTACACGCAGCTTCAAATCTCGTACGGTATAATTCAGCTGGCGCTTGTAAACGGCGAGCCGAAAATTCTCACGCTCAGACAGATTATTGATGAATATATCGACCATCAGTTTAATGTTATCACACGCAGAACGCAGTTTGACCTCAAAAATGCGCAGGACAGAGCGCACATTCTCGAAGCACTCTTAAAAGCGCTCGATTTTATAGACGAGGTCATAAACATTCTCCGTTCCTCGAAGAGCATTCCCGAGGGCAAGGAAAGACTCATGAGCCGCTTCGGCTTTGACGATGTTCAGGCGAACCACATCGTTCAGATGCGTTTGGGACAGCTGACAGGTCTTGAAAGAGAAAAGCTCGAGGACGAGCAGGCTCAGCTTGAAAAGCTCATAGGCGAATTGCTTCACATTCTCTCCTCGCGTGAAACGGTTCTCGAAGTCGTCAAGAAAGAGCTTATCGAGATAAGGGACGAATTCGCGGACGACAGACGCACCGAGATAGTCAATGTAAGCGGCGAGGTCGATGTTGAGGATCTTATCCCGGTCGAGGAATGCGTATTCACGAAAACTCAGCTCGGATACATCAAGCGTATTCCGGCGGACGAGTACCGCATTCAGCGCAAGGGCGGCAGAGGAAAATTAGGACTTACAACGCGTGACGAGGATGTTGTCGACACGGTATTTACCGCGTCAACTCACGATTACATCATGTTCTTTACGACGCGCGGCAAGGCATACAAGATAAAGGGCTACGAGATTCCCGAGGGCAGCCGCACATCAAAGGGCATGAACCTTGTAAATATTCTTCCCATCGAAACGGACGAAAAGGTTTCGGCAATGCTGATGATCCCCAAGACCGCCGATGATGAATATATCTGCATGATAACGAGAAACGGCGTTATCAAGCGCACGGCTCTTTCCGATTTCAAAAATATCAGAAAGAACGGCATAATCGCTATTAACCTCGATGAAAACGATGTTCTCGAAAATGTCCTTCTCACCGACGGCACAAACGATATTTATATAGCCACCCACAACGGATTCGGCATTCGCTTCAACGAGAATGACGCGCGCGTTATCGGCAGAACCGCGAGGGGCGTTAAGGCGCTTACATTCAAAGCGGAGGACGATTATATCGTCGGCGCGGAGATACTCACTGAAAACGACGGCGGAAAGATACTCACCGTCAGCGAAACCGGCAACGGACGCAAGAACGGGTATGAAGATTACAGACGCCAGTCGCGCGGCGGTATGGGCTGCATAAACTACCGTGTTGAAAAGTACGGCAAGGTTGCCGCCATCAAGAAAGTATTTGACGACGATGATGTTATTCTCATCTCGGAAGCAGGTATAGTTATTAGGCTTTCTGCCGCAGATATACGCGAATGTGCGCGTCCCTCAAAGGGCGTTAAGCTCATGCGGCTCGGCGAGGACGATAAGATAATCACCATGACCGTCACCAAAAAGGCAGACGACGAAGGCGAAACGGCTTCGCTGCCCGTTGACGAAAACGACACGGCGGACGAACTTGAAAACACCGACGAAAACGAAAACGCACAGGCTGACGAAGCTCCCGCCGCGGACGATTCCGCACAGGCGGACGAAAACACCGACACAGTCGGAAATGACAGCACGGACGGCGAATAATAATCAAAATTTTTAATCAAAACGGCAAAGCCGCACAAAATTACTAAACGGTGCGGCTGAGCCGGTCGGCTTAAAACCTTTAAGAAACTATGCGCGCAGGCGTAAATCATTCTTTTATTCCGGAGAAATAATATGGGAAACAGCAATAAAACTTCTTCAAAGGCAAATTCAGCAAAAAAGCAGTCTGCCGAGAGCAGCGCAAAAAAGAGCGGCGGCAAAAAAACACATAAAAAAAAGCCTCTCAGAAAAATTGACAAGACGCTTCTTGTAATAATCGCGGTTCTCGCAGTGTTGGGAGCGGTCTTTATCGGGATAATTCTGAATCTCGATTTCGCGGAGGAGATATTCCACCACGGAAACGGATTTATCGACGACACCCATGTCGATAACGACGGCGACGGCGAGCAGGACAGCAACAGCAGCGTAGTCGAAGCGCTCGACGAGCTTCGCGGCAGCTCCGACCTCTCGTCCATTCTCAAAGACTGGGCAACCGGTTCGAGCGATGAAAACCTCATGCGCAGCAAGGATGTTATAAACTTCCTGCTCATAGGTCTGGACGCAGGCGGCGGCAACTCCGACTCGATAATCATGCTCACCGTCAACAAGAAAACGCAGAAGCTGTTTTTGACCTCGTTCATGCGCGACTCGTACACCTATATAAAGACTCGGTACGGCGATAAGTACGCAAAGGTCAACGCCTCGTACGCCAACGGCGGCGCAAATTGCCTTATAGAAACAATTCAGAATGACTATAAAATTGCTATCGACCACTATGTTTCCGTCAACTTTAAAACCTTCGCGGAGGTAGTTGACGCAATGGGCGGTGTGACCGTGAATGTCCAGGACTACGAAGCGCGCGCCATGCGCACCGAAATGGGCTACACCGGCACAAGCGGCGAAATCACCCTCAGCGGAAAGGACGCGCTTGCCTATTGCCGTATCCGCCACTGCGATTCGGACGCGGATGTCAGCCGTACAAGACGCCAGCGCACATTTATCACATCTATAATACATCGCTCGAAAGAGATAAGTATGTCGCAGGTGAGCAATGTAATTTCAACGCTTCTTAAATATGTCCGCACGGACTGCACCACCGCAGAACTTATTTCGCTTGCGACTCAGGGGCTTCTCGGCAAATGGTACAACTATGAGATAACCTCCGTTACCGAGCCTATCGAAAGCTGCCGACTCGACTACTCCGGCTATTCGTGGGTGTGGATAGTGGACTACCCGGCTGCGGCACAGGACTTGCAGAAAACCATATACGGCACAACAAATATCAAGCTGAACGAGAACCGCCTGACAGCGATAGATGTCATGAAAAGCGGCAACTCAGGCAACGCAAGACCGTAAAAAAACGATACCTTAAATATGCCTGTCTTTATGCTGTTATACAATGTATACATCGTTGCATTATGTGTAATGGTAATGCTTAAAGGATAACACAGCCAAGGTGTAATTTAGTAACCGGAATTTTATGCTGCCAACCTTTTACGGATATACGCTCACAACGGTTCACGCTTACTGCTGAATTTCGCGTATACTGCGGCGTAAATTACATCATATACGAACATATTATAAAAAATCAACACAAAAAGGAAGACTCGGCTGATGAAAACGGCGGAAAAAATATTCTCATTCTTATATAATGTAATGGGCTGGGCGACTTGGCTCTCGGTTATTGCTCTGCTCGTTTTCACGGCTGTTATCTTCGCGACAGGCGCGTCGCGCGAACCTGAAATCACCGTCACCGATATCACGGTTTCCGAAAAAACGGACGGTGCATCCGGCAATTTTTCCGGCGTGTATACCGTCAATGTGAAGCTCCGTGCAGCCGGTGCGAAGCTCTCGCCATATAAGTATTCGGTCGGCGGAATAAAAACGGACGCTTCTCAGCTGCCGGACAACATGAAAATATCCGATATCACCGCCCCCGTCACCGCCGACACGGGCGAAAAGGCGTATTATTCCAAAGCAGAACCCGAAGATATTGTATTTTCGTTCACCGTGACCCAAAACGGCGCGACCCCGGACGAAATTGTTGAGGAATTGAAAAATGTCACCTTCCGCTTTTCGCAGATGAAAATGCATTTTTCGCTGTTTGACTTTGATATCACTACCGGCACACCGTCCTTTACGGCTGCCAAGGCTGACGGGACTTGAACCCGTGTCGGTTTTGACCGGCTG
>JAEDGF010000069.1 GCA_016297645.1 Clostridiaceae bacterium | reverse complement strand
AACAAGAATTCAATGTTTTGAAGGAATACCTAAATAAGGATACCGACTTAAAAGAGATATGTTCTTATGTATTCGAGCAGCTTATCTTCATACGCTTTTCTGACATCTCTGTCGGCGTCAAGCTCGTGACCGGAGTTCGGGAAACGGAAGAATTCATTCCGTACATTTGCATTCAGGAGCGCCGTATGGAGTGCGGTCGCATTTTTAAAGGTAACTACCGTATCCTTTTCGCCGTACGCCATAATCGTGGGAACGGAATTTTTATTGACATAGCTGACCGGTGAAATCGCGCGAAGCGTGTTCTGAACAACTGCCGTTTCGTAATTCTCGGGCGTGACCGTTGTTCCGGAAAGCTCGCTCAGCAGTCGGTAAAGCAGCGTTTTGTCAATTCCGGTGCAGCTGTCGGCAAACGCCTTGTCCGAAAAATCGGTAGGTCCGGCTTCGCTGAAAACAAATTTTATCGGAACGGGGCATTCATTGTATCTCATATATGAGTACAGCAGCGCGAGATGTGCGCCTGCTGACACGCCGCCGATTGCGACACAGCTTACTTCAAGCCCCTGTTCACGGGCTTTGTTTACGGCTGCCTGAATGCCTGATGTAATATCATCGAGCATTTCACGACAATGAACGGTGCCGTTCTCGTTCAAAAATCTGTAATTGAGCGATACTGCTGCAAGTTTAAGGTTCTGTGCGCAGTAGGTCACGGCGCTTTTGCCGTCGTCCTCATCTCCGCCTATCCACGACCCGCCGTGAATGAATACGAAAAGACCCGTGCTGTCGGCACTTTTTGGAAGAACGAGATCGACGACCTGATCAGGGTCGTTCCCGTAGGCAAGATCAGGAAATTCGACATAGTTCTTTTTTCCGCCAAACCCTAAAAGCTGCATGAAAAACGCAACAATCGCCATTATGAACGATAAAATCTTCTGCATCGTGTCAACACCGCCTCTTCATAATTTGTTCATATTTATCATAGCATATAAAATTGAAAAATTCAAGGTTTGTTTGAAAATCTGATGCAAAATATTGCATACTTTTTCAGTCGGAATATATCGACGAAAGGTTTTTCTTGCCGAGGTTATAAACAAAACCGAGTAAAACAGACATTAAAAGGCAGGAGGCGGCGGGAACTGCGGTCGAAACGGTGTAAAGTCCGTCTATCGCATTCTGCGTGAGGTTCAAAGAATCGTAGCCTATGAGTCCTATAACGCCGGTCCCGAGGACTGCCGAGAGCGTCTGTCCGATTTTTCTGCCGAAGGAAAATGCGGCGTATGTCATACCCTCCTCGCGCTGACCGGAGCGCTTTTCCTGATAATTTATAACATCCGTTGCCATTGCCCACACTTCGAGAATGAAAAACATCATGCCGAAGCCGGAAATAAAAGTAAGCACAAAGAATACGACGACGCTGTGAGTTTTTATCAGGAACAACAGCGCATTCGCCGCCGCCGCTGCGAACATACCCAAGGCGCAAAGCTCTTTTTTACCGTATTTTTTTACGAGCTTTGTCATAAACGGGAACAGGATAAGCATTGGGAGATATGTTACAACGGTACACACCGCAAACAGTGCCGGTTTTTTGAAGTAGTCGAGGAACAGGTAGTTATAGAGCGTCTGCGTGTACTGCTGCGTCATCAAAAGCAGCATGGAGGAAAGGCAAAGCGCTATAAACGGGCGGTTTGAAATAAGGACGCGGAAGGTCTTTTTCCAGTCCCTTTTCTGCGGAATATGCGGTGAAACGATTCGTTCGGCAGTCATCACGTAGCACGCCTGATAGACGAAAACGCTGAGAATCGAAAGAACGATAACGCCGATAAGGAGCTTTGTGCCGTCAAGCTCTTTTTTGCCCATCTCGTTTTTGGTGTAGACGAACAGCGGCAAAATCACCTGTCCGGGAAGTCCGCCGAGTCCCGCGCCGATGGAGCGGAACACGGACAGCGACGAGCGCTCATACTTGTCGGAGGTAACAACGCTCGCAAGCGACCCGTAGGGAATGGTTACGACGGTGTACATCATTCCGTACATTATGTAAGTGATGTAGGCGATCGCGAGGTATTGATTTTCGGTCAGTCCGCTGAATTTCGTAAAGGTCAGAACGGCTGACACGGCAAGCGGAATGCTGCCCCAGCGGATGTATTGCAGAAATTTGCCCTTTTTGCCGGGCTTGCGGATATCAACGACAGCGCCCCACATGGGGTCGTTGATTGCGTCCCAAAGGCGCGCGACGGTGAAAAGCACCATTATCTTACCGTACGGCAGATGAAGTACATTTGTGTAAAACATCTGCAAAAACGAGCCGACTATGCCGAAGGTAAGGCAGCCGCCGGTGTCACCGAGTGCGTAGCCTATTTTGTCTTTTAAGGTGATGCCGCTTGTTTTTCCTTTTTGCAGTTCACTCACTGTCAACATTCCTTTTTATTTTATTTACCTATTTAAAGGATAACCTTTTTTCAGCTGTTTTTCAACTGTACGACTTACACAAAAAAGGAGTGTGCCGTTTTGTGCATACTAACCGAAAAAGCATCGTACCCTCAAAAAAGCTCTGTTGAATATTGATTTTTTCGGGCATATGTGTTAAGGTAAAAGGGAAATAATATCATTTTCGGAGGCAAAGAAATGAAAAGAAAAGCAGCTAAAATTTTGTCTGTTTTTTTAGCGGTCTGCACTGTGTTCATGTCCGCGTCCGTAGGACTTGTGGGGGCATCGGCTGCCGATTCACCTATTCCCACCGTATATCTTGAAGGCTCGGGTTCAACGATTTTTGCCGATACCAACGACAGAAATTCCGAACGACTTAACTCAGACGAAGCAATTCCCGACGCCATGGTTCAGGATCTTGTTTCGCAGCTTGCAAAGCCGCTGCTTGACGCTTATCTCAAAAATGATTTTACAGAGTACTGCGACAAACTCGTTGAGGTCTTTGCACCGTATTATTCGAGAATGGCTCTCGATGAAAACGGTGAAATCGCGAACGGAAGCGGCAATAAATGCCTGCAAGAGTTTCCTACATCTAACATGTATAATCCGTCAACAGGCGGCTACGGACTGTCTAATTACCGTCCGATATACGATTGGCGTCTTGATCCGTTTGAAACGGCAGAGTATATTCACGAATATATCGAGCGCGTTAAGGCTCTTACCGGAAGTCCCAAGGTCAATA
This sequence comes from Clostridiaceae bacterium, assembly GCA_016297645.1. Taxonomy (GTDB): domain Bacteria; phylum Bacillota; class Clostridia; order Oscillospirales; family Acutalibacteraceae; genus RUG806. The sequence continues at coordinate 6,267 of JAEDGF010000069.1, read as the reverse complement.
TCGTGTGCCGCTGCCTCGGCGTCAATATTCTTCTTGCATATGTCGCCGCTTACGGAAGCGACAGCATAAACAAGTGCATCATTTACGCAGGCGGTCTGCGCGGCTTTGAATACTGCGGCGCACTCTTTTCCGGAAATGTCGTTATCGACAGCGACAGCCTTGAAAGATTTGCAAATACCAAAATCACCTCCGATGAGGAAACGATGAGAATTATCAAAGCGATAATTCAGGTTGCAAACACCACCTTTATGCTCAAATGGGGAATAAAGGAAATAATGGACTTTTATTATAAAGTTTACGAAAATGTTCTGCCCCGTCTTATGCGCGAGAGCCACGGCTCGTTCCCGTCTTATTGGAGCATGGTTCCCGCAGAGGACTATGACGCAGCGATCGAGATTAACTTCGGTGCAGAGCGTGAAAAGTACGCTAAAATGATAGAAAAATGCGACCGTTATCACAATGAGGTAGCCTCCCGCGTTGACGAGCTTATAAACGGCATGATCGAAAACGGCGTTGAGGTTTACAATGTTGTAAAGTACGGCTATCAGCTTATTCCCATCAGCAAGGATTCCCCCTATCAGTCGGATGGTATTGTAGGCGTAGCTTCCTCTTCGTGCGGCGCGACCGTTACCGAGCTTACAAAGAAGTTCTCCGACTCTTACATCGAAAAGGCAAGGGAGAACGGCACCGATAAGTATATCTCGGTCGACAAGACAATTGACGCATCGACAAGCATTCTGCCCGATCATACATGGTTCGTTAAGGATCTCGAACACGCCGATATGCCCGAGTCGATAGAGTATGATCTCTTTGTCAAAATCTTCAACAGCAGCACTTACATGACCGTCTTTGACGACCCGTCACACCCGCAGTATATGCTCTATAATTCCGATACGAAATCGCTTGATGTACTTACCGAGGACAACTGCGTGACGGAGGAGGAGAAGCGCTGGCAGAGCGATGTCAGCGGAAGCACCGCTTTGCTGTTCGGAAAAATGATAGACGCGCTTCAGAAATTTATCACAATGATCTTTGATTTCGTGCATTCGATAGTGGCATCATTAAGGGGATAAAAACAAAAACCCTCAGTTTGACTTCAACATAAAAATGAATCCGTGTGTTAGCCTCAAAAGCGCACGCGGATTTTTTTTGCTTTTTTTGTACAGAAGCTTTTTTTGAAGACTTCTGTCTTTACATCCTTACCTGTATTCGTTTTTTTGCGCTTCGGACTTTTTTATATTCCCACTTCCTGCCGGAATATTTTTTTGCTTATAGGGCAGAATTGTATTTGGGAGGTATCATGCCATGATGATAAATGATGAGAATAAGAAAAAGAAAGGCAAATTCTACGCGCGCATCGTTTATGCCGCGCTCGGAGTTTGCGTTTTGGCTGCCGGGGTGATAGGCTATTCTGCGTCAATGTCGCTGCCGGAGGTCAATGTTAAAACAACGCTGCCGCAGGTGACTTCGCAGATCAGAACCGAAACGCCGACATATCACAGCGAAAAGGTCACGGTCGATATGAACACGCCGGATGAAACCTCTCCGGCAAAGGAGATTGAAAACACCATGCCGGAGGAAACATCCCCCGATGTAAAGGCGGTGTTCGGCAACGAGGAGGAGAGCCTGACCGGGCAGGACAACGCAAAGCCCGCAAAGTATCAGCTTCCGCTTTCCGCCGAAATGGGCAAGGATTATTCAATGGGACTGCCCGTGTTCAATTCAACAATGGGCGATTACCGTACTCATAACGGAGTCGATTTTGTCGGTAAGCCCGGCGATTCGGTAAAGCCCGTTGCCGCAGGACGCGTTACCGCTGTTGAAAACGACACCGTTAAAGGTAATTGTGTAACCGTCGACCACGGCGGAGGAGTCGTTTCCACTATCTGGGGGCTTGCCGACGAGGGGCTTATAACCGAAGGTGTTGAGGTGATAGAGGAATCCGTCATAGGTACGCTCGGTAATATCCCGTGCGAAAATAAGGACGGAACACATATCCATCTCGAAATCCGCGTAAACGGCGAGCTTGCCGACCCGCTTGAAGTAATGGGCTTGGCGGAAAACACAAAAGAGTAAAAAACCTTTGACTTTTTACTGACAATATGATACCCTTTTCTTTGTATTTTTTGTACAGAGAGAAGGGTGCATTTTTATGAAAAAAACACAATTTAAGGGCGTTGCCATGCTCCTCTTGACGGCGTTTATCTGGGGCTCGTCCTTTGTTGCGCAAAGTGTGGGAATGGAGGAGGTCGAGGCGTTCACCTTTAACGGTATAAGAACGCTGCTCGGAGCCGTCATTTTGATTCCGTTTATCATCGTAAGCGATGTCGCACGCAGCAAAAAAGCGCCTGTCGATAAAGAAAAGAGAAAAACCGAAAACAAAAAGATACTTAAAAACGGCGCTATTATCGGTGTGCTGCTCTGCATTGCCGGTAATTTGCAGCAGTTCGCATTTAGCTGGACTTCGCCCGGCAAAATCGCGTTCATCACCGCATTCTATATGCTTTTCGTGCCCGTACTCGGTCTGCTTCTTAAAAAGAAGGTCGCACCGTCAACATGGTGCTGTGTTATAGCAGGCTGTGTGGGACTCTATTTTCTCTGTATTTGCGGAAAAGGTCTGTCGGGGGTGAACTTCGGCGATGTGCTTGCGTTTCTGTGCAGCATTGCATTTGCCGTTCACATTTTGGGCGTTGAACGCCTTGCGGCGGATGTTGACCCCGTAAAGCTCTCCTGCGTTCAGTTCATAGTGTCGGGCAGCATAACCTGCGTGCTGATGGCTATATTTGACACACCTTCGATTACCGCAATAAAGAGCGCGACAATCCCGCTTATGTACTCCGGTTTTTTGAGTTGCGGAGTCGCTTATACGCTTCAAATAGTGGGTCAGAAGTACACTGAAAGCACGGTAGCGTCGCTCCTTATGTGTACCGAGTCCGTTTTCGGCGTGGTCTGCTCCGCAATTGTTCTCAAAGAGAAAATGACGGGGTGGGAAACTCTCGGCTGTGTGATTATGTTTGCGGCGATTATTTTTTCACAGGTCAATGTCGGAGCGATAATCAAAAAGCTCAGAGCGAAAAAATCGGACTCGCAGGTCTGATTTGCCGGGAAACGCAATCGTGACCTTGTAACCGTGAACGACCGATTTGCCGAAAAGTATTCGGTCGTGATTTTGTAAACGGAAGCGTAGGCGCTTTTGGTTTTTTGTACGGAAGCGCCTTTTTCGGGTAATTTAATAACAAAAAAAACGGCAGCTGCTTTTTGTGCGGCTGCCGTTTTTGACTATATTTTTTGTTGTATTTTGGATTTTCCCGGTTATGAAAATTCTTTTTCGACTGCCGGGAACAGAAGATTTTTAATGAGGACATTCATGCAGAACCAGTTCTCGACGGCTGAAATATTTTCCTTTTCGCTTGCCTTTTTCGCCGCGACGCCCGTTATTTTGCCGTTTGCGTCTATGAGATAGACCCGGCGCAGATCGTCCTCGGAACGCCCTGTTTTCGATGAGAATTCAAAAACATAGTTCTGTCCGCTGTTCGGCACGCTGTAAACCGCCAAAAGGTACGCGGCATCTATTTTGCGCTCGTCGCTGACTATTACGGTGAATTTGTTGCCGCGCGAGGTGTCGACTTCGATGGTTCCGTTTGCGCTCGGGACATCAATGCTGAGATCGACCTCTGTTTCCTGTGCCGGTGTTTTGCCGGAGGTCGGCTTTTCCGTCGGGGCAGTGCCGCGCTGTGTGCTTCTTTCCGTTGCCGGTGCGTTTGTTGCGGGCTGCGAATTGCTGCTGTGCGCAGTCGTTTCCTCCGTTTTCCCGGCTTCCGAGTGTGTTTCTTCCTCCGGGAGAGGGGGGAGAGTGCTCTCCTGCGTAATGTCGGACGCAGGTATGTCCGTCTGCTGCTGAGTAAGTGAAATGTAGGTGTAGCCTGACGATTGGAACGCACTCATATCTGCCGGGTCGGAACCGGACCGGCACGAGGTCAGCAGCGCGGTTATTGCGGCTGCCGAAAATATCAGACTTGCAAAAAGACAGAGCTTTTTCATTTTGTCACCGTAACACTTTCAGTCGGGAATTATAAAAAACAGCATTTTAATTATACATTACCGGTGGCGTTTATTCAAGCGTTATATTATTAACAATCTTTTTACTGTGTGTAAATACCCGAAAAAACGGAAAATCAGCCGAAAAGCAGTTTGCCGCATTTTTTGAAAAAAACATCGTGCGGCGAATATTCGCCGGAACACCGTATATATTGACGGGAATACGCGGTGCGGCAGCAGTTGTCGGCAGCCGGCGCTTTGCGCCAGACGAGAAAAGACGGGAAATCGCCTTTTTATGCGGTGGTACGGAATGCGTATTTTTATGACGGCATAGAAAAAGCGGAAGTGCCGCAGCACTTCCGCAAAAAAAAGACGAAAAACAACTTATGCACCGGTAATGGTGGAAAGTACCGACGATGTACCGGAGCTTGAAAGAACATCTATTACGCCCGTGATGAGCGAAGCAATAACACTGCTGATGTCCGTTGCGCTTACCCCCGTGAAAATAGAGAGTATTCCCGTTGCGATATTGCCCAATCCTTCGAGCGATTTGGTATCGCCTGCGCGTATTGTGGCAATAGCGGCGTTAAATGCGCTGTTAATGGCTTCGGAATCGAAACCGAGGTTTGCCAATGTCTGAATTAAAGCTTGAAGCATTTTCATCACTCCTTAATACAAGGGTATTGTACCACTGAATTATCCGGTTATTGTTCCATAAAAGAAATAAGCAAGAAAAATATTACGAAAATATTGCCAAACCGTAAATAATCATATGGGATATTTTAAAATATGTGCCGCTGCTTTCTTTTTTAGCGTAAAACTACGATTTTTTGCTTTTATTTTCGGTGTTCGCCGGGCTTTCTGTATTTGCCGCGGCACCGTCCGTATTTTCGGCATCAAACGCTGCGCTGTTTTGCGCTGCTGCGATCTCATTCGCTGCGACTGCTTTATCTGCTGCTGCATCCGCGCCGCCGGTGTCTTCGGCTGCGGGCTGTGGTGAGGTTTTGAAGATGTGAATGATCCCCTCATCGTTGAGCTGCTTTATTACGATAACGGCAAAGGGAAGAATAAAGAAGCCGAGAATGCCAAGTGTTTTCGTTCCTATATACATCGCGGCGATAGTGACGAACGGCGAAAGTCCCGCCTGACCGGCGACGAGCTTCGGCTCTATTATCTGGCGAACAACAAGAATTATTGCGTAGATTATCAAAAGTCCTATGCCCATGGAAACATTTTCGTTTATAAAGCTGTAAATCGCCCACGGAATAAGCACCGTACCGGTACCGAGAACGGGTACTATATCGATTATCGCTATGGCAATGGATATCATTATGATGTATGCGGAGTCGTATATCTTCATAAATTTAAGCGTATAAAGACCTATGCACAGTTCGGTGGTGGTGATGAGTACGATAAGCGAGTACGCTTTGAGCATTTTTACGAGTGAGCCGAAAACGACCGATTTCGCGTTGAATATCTTCCGCTGGATATCGGGGGACACCTGACGGAGGATAAAGTCGCGTATTTTTTCGTAGTCCGCGCATATAAATACGGTCGCTATAATGGTGATAAGCACGCTTACTACAACGGACGGAAGCTGACCCACCGTCTTTTTTATAACGCCGCCGCCCTTCGAAAGCAGACTCTTCCAGTCGATACCTATCGAGCCGAGCGAAAAATCGGAAAAACCGTTTTCTATGAGATTGTCAAAAAAAGCCGTAATGCTCTGCGTTGCGGCGTTGCGCAGCGTTTCGGGCAGAAAGCCGACTGCGCTCACGGCGTAGTTTTTCAGTGTTTCGCAAATTCCGCCTATGTTGTGGAATTTGAGCTTCAAAAACTCGATAAAGCCTTTTATCTGTTCGGTCGCTTCCATCCCGAGCAGCATGATAAGCGTAACTATGACCGCAAGGATCGCTATGACGAATACCGCGCTCAGCGGTGAACGGGGAATTTTGATTTTTCTGTTTAAGTATGTTATCGGTTTATGGAGTATTGCCGCGGAAATGAATGCGAAAATGAACGGCATGAGAATACCGGCAAAGGTCTTGAAAACGAGATAAAACGCCGCAAGTATCATTATGAAATATGCCGCCGTTATAAGTGCGGACAGACGCTTTTGCGTTGTGGGACTGAGTTCGTTCAACTTTATCGCTCCTATTCTTCCGTTTTTTTCGTAGGCTGACGGGATTCAAACCCATGTCGCCCGTCAGTGCCCCTTTTCGGCACTTT
>JAEDGF010000007.1 GCA_016297645.1 Clostridiaceae bacterium | reverse complement strand
ACAGGGCGCAGGTGCGCTTACCGCGCGCGCACTCGGCAAAAAGCTCGGCTCGTCCGCAAAGCCCATTTTCGGTCTTTTTTCGGGGATGGACGAGGTAAAGAGAAGTGTCATAGAACAAGCAAACAAGCTGTACGGCGAGTATCTCGCAAAAGAAATGTCGGAGGGAAAATATCCTCCGTACAAAGCAAGCGGCATGGGCTATATCCGCTTTGCGCGAGAGGAAAAAGAGCTTTTCAAGCTGCTTTTTATGCGCGACAGGACTAACGAAAAAATCGACGGAAACGATGATACGATTCGTCCGATAATAGAAATAATCATGAACAAGCTCGGCTTTGACGAAAAAACGGCGTACTCCTTCCACCTCGAACAGTGGATATTCGTCCACGGTATCGCTTCGATGATAGCCACCAACTACATTATATGGGACGAGGACGACATAAGCCGCGCGGTGACAAGGGCCTACAACGGACTAAAAAACGAGTATCTGACGGAGGAAAAAAACGGTGAACAGAGCAATTGAAATAAACGGACTCACAAAACGCTACAAAGAACTTACGGCAGTCGACGACTTAACGCTCGAAGTGAAAAGCGGCGAGCTTTTTTCACTGCTGGGAGTAAACGGCGCAGGAAAAACGACGACGGTTAAAATGCTGTCGTGCCTTGTTTCGCCTACATCGGGCGACGCGCTGCTGTGCGGTAAAAGCATAGTAAAGTCCCCGGCGGAAGTAAAGCGGCTGATAGGTGTTTCGCCGCAGGAAACGGCGGTAGCTCCCCTTCTGTCCGTGCGCGAAAACCTCATGATGATGTGCGGCGTACACGGAATGAACAAGTCGGACGCAGCCGCAAAAACAAAGTTTGCGATAGATGAATTTGCACTGGGCGAAGCCGCCGACAGACGCGCGGGCAAGCTTTCGGGCGGCTGGCAGCGCAGGCTGAGTATTGCGCTTGCCTGCATAAGCGACCCCGAAATTCTCTTCCTTGACGAGCCGACTCTCGGTCTTGATGTCATAGCAAGAAGCGAGCTGTGGGACACTGTCAGGTCGTTAAAGGGCAAAGTAACGGTCATTCTCACCACACACTACATGGAGGAGGCGGAGGCGCTCTCCGACAGAATAGGCATAATGCGCTCCGGTCATCTTCTCACCGTCGGCACGACGGACGAGATAAAGCAAAAAACCGGCAAAGACAAATTCGAGGACGCGTTCATCGCGACCGTAAAGGAGGGCTGAATATGCGCGTAAGAGCATTTTCGTCAAGAGTAACCAAAGAAATTCTGAGAGATCCGCTCACACTCGGCTTCGGACTCGGCTTCCCGGTCGTGCTTATCGTCCTTTTGAGTGCGATTCAGGCGAATATTCCCGTCGACTTATTCGAAATCGAACGGCTCGCCCCCGGCATGGTCGTTTTCGGTCTTGCTTTTATTTCGCTTTTTGCCGCAACGCTTATAGCAAGGGACAGGGAGTCGGCGTTCCTGCAAAGGCTTTTCGCAACACCGATGACACCTGCCGACTTCATAATCGGCTATGCGCTGCCGTTTATCCCCATGGCGGCGGCACAGAGCGCCGTGTGCTACTGCGTTGCGTTTATAATAGGACTCACCCCGTCTGTAAATGTCCTCTACTCCGTTCTTTCGGTCATTCCGCTCTCGCTGTTTTTTATCTTTTTCGGGCTTATGTGCGGCAGCGTTTTGTCCGTAAAGCAGGTGGGAGGCATCTGCGGCGCATTGTTCACAAACCTCACGGCATGGCTCTCCGGCATATGGTTCGACCTCGATCTCGTAGGCGGCGCTTTCAAAAAAGCGGCTGAAATTCTGCCGTTTTACCACGCCGTAAACGCCGAGAGGAGCATTATCGCAGGCGTTACTACGGGAATGGGAACGGATATTGCCGTGACGGCTGTCTACACGGCGGCAGCGGCTGTCACTGCCATACTGCTGTTTTTGAAACAGATGAAAAAACGCTGAGTGATTTTTCGGGGAAAGCCGCTCCGCATTCTGCCGATCATCTTTTTTTGCAGCAGATAAATAGAAAAATACGGTCGCTGCGGTGATAGACAGAGAAAAAATTACACGCAAAAAATGCAAAAATATACTTGACTTCGCGGCTTTTCCGTGTTATTATTGTTACAAATTTCATATTCGAATAAAGGCTGTGACGAAGACGGAACTTTGACGGCGGCTTCCAGAGAGTCGGGGACGGTGCGATCCCGACAGTTTCAGACATTGCTTCCCATCACTTCCGAGCCGAAAGAATGAACGCATTTTTGCAATTAGTTCTTTCCGTGATTGCTGCGTAAATGCATAAGGCTTGTTGGAGCCTGAGTGGCGCTTTTTTCGGCGCAATTTGAGTGGTACCGCGGGTGTATTTAAACGCTCGTCTCAATGTTTTTTCATTGGGACGGGTTTTTTTTATTCGAATAACGCGTTTGACAGCGCGGAAAAAACCGGTCACTATCATTTTTCCGAAACGGAGGAACAGACAATGAGTACACAGACAACAATGCCGGAGCTTGAACAGGTCGCTCACCGTATAAGGGAAATGCGCGAAATTATGGGCTATTCGGAGGAAACGATGGCTCAGCGCACCGAAGTCCCCCTCGGAGTGTACCGCGAGTACGAAAGCTGCAAGGCGGATCTTCCCTTTACCTTTATTTACAAGTGCGCGCTTGCCTTCGGCATAGAACTTACGGAGCTGCTCGAAGGGCGTTCGGCAAAGCTGCGTTCGTACAATGTGACCAGAAAAGGCATGGGGCAGCAGACTGCGAAAGAGGACGGAATCTCGATAGCGAACCTCGCACCCGAATTCAGAAACAAGAAAGCCGAACCGTACTGGGTCAAATACGAGTATTCGCCGCAGCTGCAAAATAAGCCCATACATCTGACGCGCCACAACGGACAGGAATTCGACCTCGTAATTTCCGGTTCGCTCCTCGTACAGGTGGGTACGCACAAGGAGCTGCTGCACGAGGGCGACAGCATATATTACAACTCCTCCACTCCGCACGGGATGATAGCCGTTGACGGAAAGGACTGCGTATTCTGTGCGGTGGTGCTGCCGGGCGAGGACGAAAAGGAATCCGTTGTGCGCTCGTCCGTCGTTGCAACGCGCCCCTCGTCAAAGCTGCTGTGCGAAAAATTTGTCAGCGTTGAGGAAAACGAACGCGGTACTCCCGTCAGGGTCGAGTTCAAAAATACCGAAAAATTCAATTTCGGGTTTGACATTGTGGACGCTCTCGCGGAGAAATACCCGGACAAGCTCGCAATGCTCCACCTCGATAAAGATAAAAACGAACGCAGATTTACTTTCTCGCAGATGAAAAAGAACTCCGCACGAGTCGCAAACTACTTCAAGAGCCTCGGCATTAAACGCGGCGACAAGGTAATGCTCGTCTTAAAGCGCCACTGCGAGTTCTGGTTTGCAATGGTCGCTCTCCATAAGCTCGGCGCGATAGCGATACCGGCGACATATCTTTTGCAGAAGCACGATTTCGAATACAGGTTCAACGCAGCAGGCGTAAAAGCCATTATCTGCACCGCAGACGGCAGCACGGCTGACATAGCCGAGGAAGCCGCCAAATCGTGTCCGAGCGTTGAGGTGAAGCTGCTCGTCGGCGGAAGCAAAAACGGCTGGCACGACTTCAATGCGGAATATCCGCTCTATTCCAGCAAATTCGAACGCAGCGATGATACTCCGTGCGGCGACGATCCGGCGCTTATGTTCTTCTCATCCGGCACTACGGGCGAACCGAAAATGGTAATGCACCGCCATACATACGCACTCGGACACTATATAACGGCGAAATACTGGCACTGCTGCGAACGGGACGGACTGCATTTCACCATTTCCGACACCGGATGGGGCAAATCGCTTTGGGGCAAGCTCTACGGACAGTGGCTGTGCGAGGGTGCGGTTTTCGTCTATGACTTTGACAAATTCAACGCAGCCGATATTCTGCCGATGTTTGCAAAGTACAATATTACGACCTTCTGTGCCCCTCCCACCATGCTGCGCATGATGATAAAAGAAGATCTTTCGAAATACGATTTCTCGACCATAAGGCACATGACGACCGCAGGCGAAGCGCTTAACCCCGAGGTTGCAAAGCAGTTCTATAATCTCACCGGTCTTACTATATACGAGGGCTTCGGTCAGACTGAAACCACACTGACGATAGCTAACCTGCGCGGCACCGATGTTAAACCCGGCTCGATGGGCAAAGCCTCGCCGCAGTACAGCATCGACCTTGTCGACCCCGACGGCAAAGCCGTACGAAACGGTGAAACGGGCGAAGTCGTTATCCGTCTTGAAGGCGGCACACCTCCCGGACTGTTTGCCGAATACTGCGACGAGCCCGAAAAGACCGCAGAAGCGATGCGCGGCGGCGTTTACCACACGGGCGACACCGCGTGGCGCGATGAGGACGGCTATTTCTGGTATGTCGGCAGAGTTGACGATATCATCAAATCCTCCGGCTACCGCATAGGGCCGTTCGAGATAGAGAGCGTTATAATGGAGCTTCCGTATGTACTCGAATGCGGAGTTTCGGCAGCGCCGGATGAAGTGAGAGGACAGATAGTAAAGGCAAGCATAGTCCTCACAAAGGGCACAGAACCGACCGAGGAGCTGAAAAAAGAAATTCAGCAGTATGTTAAAACGCATACGGCACCCTATAAATATCCGCGGCTCGTAGTTTTCCGCGATTCCCTTCCGAAAACGACAAGCGGAAAAATCCAGCGCAATAAGCTGTAAGCAAAATATTTAGTTAAGAAATATTTTACTTATAAAAAAACGGAAAGGAGCGTAAAACCGTGCCAAAAGATAATTATGCAGACAGCACAAAAGCCGCAGCTTCTCATGATGCGTCAAAGGCTTCACTGCCGCATTGTCCGAAAAGAGTGACGATAATCAGCGGACATTTCGGAAGCGGCAAAACAAATATTGCCGTCAATTACGCAATGCACCTGTGTAAAGCCGGTTATAAAACGGCGCTTGCCGACCTCGACACAGTAAATCCGTATTTCAGGGCAAAGGACAGCGAAAACGAACTGACAAGCGCCGGGGTGCGCGTTGTTTCGGTCAATTTTGCAAACACAAACGCAGATATTCCGTCCGTTCCGGCTGAAATATATTCGCTGCTCCGTTCGAAAGACGAGTATGCCGTTCTCGATGTAGGCGGCGACGACATGGGCGCATATGTCCTCGGCGGCATGGCGCAGCTCGTAAAAAATGAAAACAGCTTCGAGCATTTCTTCGTCGTCAACTTCTGCCGTCCGCTCACCCCGACTGCCGAAGAAGCCGCAGAGTACATGAAAGAAATCGAGCTTGCCTGCAAAATTCCGTTTACGGGCATAATAAACAATTCAAATCTCGGTGAGGAAACGACCCCCGAAACCGTCCTCGTAACGGCGGAAAAAGCCGCGCTTCTCGAAAAAATGACCGGGAAACGGATCGTTATGACCACGGCGGAAACGGGCGTTGCGGCACAGATAAAAGACGAAAATATCTTTCCTCTCGAATTGCAGAAAAAATATTGGTAAGGAGTGTTAACATGGCAAAGGTAACTTTTGCAGCCGACATTTGCAAGGGCTGCGGACTGTGCGTACAGGCTTGCCCCAAGCATCTGATAACTATTTCTGATAAAACGATAAATAAAAAAGGTCACTTTCCTGCCGAAATGACCGACCAAAGCGCGTGTATCGGCTGCGCGTTCTGCGCGGTGATGTGTCCCGATTGCGCAATAACCGTTGAAAAGTGAGGTGCAGACAATGAGTGAAAAAGTATTGATGAAGGGCAACGAAGCAATAGCCGAAGCCGCAATAAGAGCAGGCTGCCGCCACTATTTCGGCTACCCCATAACGCCGCAGACGGAGCTTGCCGCGTACATGGCAAAGCGAATGCCGAAAATAGGCGGAGTCTTTTTGCAGGCTGAAAGCGAAATAGCCGCGATAAACATGGTCTACGGTGTTTCGTCCGCCGGTAAGAGAGTCATGACCTCGTCCTCCTCGCCCGGAATATCGCTCAAACAGGAGGGTATCTCCTACATGGCAGGTGCCGATCTGCCGGGACTTATCGTAAATGTTCAGCGCGGAGGTCCGGGGCTCGGCGGAATACAGCCCTCGCAGTCCGACTATTTTCAGGCGACAAAGGGCGGTGGACACGGCGACTATCATCTTATAGTTTTAACGCCCGCTTCCGTTCAGGAGATGGCGGATCTTACGAGCCTTGCGTTCGACCTATCCGACAAGTACCGCGTTCCGGCAATGCTTCTTGCGGACGGTACTCTCGGGCAGATGATGGAGCCGGTAATGCTCCCCGAGCCGCAGACGGAATTTCCCGAAAAGCCGTGGGCACTTACGGGTACAAAAATGCAGCGCAAGCACAATATTGTCAATTCGCTTTACCTCTCCCCCGAGGAGCTTGAAAGAACAAATATCGAGCGTTTTGAAAGATACGAAAAGATAAAAGCAAACGAAGCGAGATACGAGTCGTTTATGACCGAGGACGCCGAAATCTGCGTCGTGGCGTTCGGCATCGCCGCGAGAATATCGAAAAATGCAGTTATAGCGGCGAGAAAAGAAGGGATAAAGGCCGGACTTATCCGTCCGATAACAGTGTGGCCGTTCCCGGAAAAGCCCATAGCCGAGCTTTCGCACAGAGTAAAGGGCTTTATTTCGGTCGAGCTTTCAATGGGACAGATGACCGAGGACATACAACTCGCACAGCACTGCCTGCGCCCGACAATGCTTTGCTCACGCGCCGGGGGAATCATCCCGTCGCCGGACGAGGTTCTCGGCGCTATAAGAAAAATGCAGGGAGGTAATCAATCGTGACCGTTTTTGAAAAACCTAAAAGCCTTACCGATGTGCCGCTGCACTACTGCCCCGGCTGCACACACGGAATAGTACACCGTCTTGTCGCCGAAGCGATAGACGCGCTCGGAATCGAAGGCAGAACAATAGGCGTTGCCCCCGTCGGGTGCGCCGTTATGGCATACGACTATTTCACCTGCGACATGGCGGAAGCCGCCCACGGACGCGCTCCGGCAGTCGCAACGGGGCTGAAAAGAGCAAACCCCGATAACATAGTCTTCACATATCAGGGCGACGGCGACCTCGCGTCCATCGGAATGGCAGAAACCGTGCACGCCGCCGCGAGGAACGAAAACATAACCGTTATTTTTATAAACAACGCAATTTACGGCATGACGGGCGGACAGATGGCACCCACCTCCCTCCCGGGTCAGGTGACGCAGACCTCCCCCTACGGCAGAGATGTAAAAACCGCCGGTTTCCCCATAAAAGTCTGCGAGCTGCTTTCTTCCCTCGACGGCCCTCAGTACATAGAAAGAGTAGCCGTGAACAGCGTCAAAAATGTCCTTGCGGCAAAAAAGGCAATAGAAAAAGCCTTCCGCAATCAAACGGAGGGCAAGGGCTTTTCGCTCGTTGAGGTTCTCTCCTCATGTCCGACGAACTGGGGAACAACTCCGCAGGAAGCACTTGACCGAATAGCCTCCGATATGATACCATATTATCCGCTCGGTGTTTATAAGGACATCTCCGCAAAGGAGGGCGAAAAAGAATGAAAAAGGATCTTCTTTTTGCAGGCTTCGGCGGTCAGGGTATTCTGTTCGCGGGAAAGCTCATCGTCTACAAAGGGCTTATCGAGGGTAAAGAAGTCAGCTGGCTTCCCTCCTACGGCCCCGAGATGCGCGGCGGCACCGCAAATTGCAGCGTAATTCTCTCGGATGAACCTATCGGTTCGCCGATAGTTGCCGAGCCTGATATTCTCGTTGCAATGAATCTGCCGTCGCTCGACAAGTACGAGAGCGCGGTAAAGCCCGGCGGCACGATATTTACCGACAGCGACCTTGTTGAACGGAATGTATCGCGCACCGATGTAAAGGTTTTCTGCGTTCCGGCTACAACGCTTGCGCGCGGCATGGGCGCACCGACGCTCGCAAACATGATAATAACCGGAAAGCTCATTCGCGAAACCGGAGCCGTTTCCTTTGACGGCATGGAAAAGGCACTTCAAAGGGTCGTTTCCGCGCGGCATAAAGATCTGTTTGAAACGAACCTTAAAGCACTGAAAATCGGGTATGAACTTTAATAAAATACGGGAGGTACCGAAACAATATGTTTGACGCAAAAAGAGTAAAGGACGAATGCGTGGAATGGATACGCGCATTTTTCGAGGAAAACGGAAAAGGCTGCAACGCCGTTGTAGCGATATCGGGCGGAAAGGATTCCTCCGTAACGGCGGCGCTGTGCGTTGAAGCCCTCGGCAAGGACAGAGTAATAGGCGTTCTGCTTCCGAACGGCGAGCAGTTCGACATAGGCTGCTCACAGAAGCTCGTAAGCCATCTCGGCATTAAAAATTACACGATAAACATTGCCGACTGCTTTAACGGTCTTGTGGCACAGCTGAAAAAGAACTTCGAGCTTGAACGGCAGACCGTCACAAATCTTCCGGCAAGGCTTCGCATGGCTGCCGTTTACGCCGTAAGCCAGAGCCACAACGGACGCGTTGCAAACACCTGCAATCTGTCGGAGGACTGGGTAGGCTACGCCACCCGTTACGGCGACGGCGCAGGCGATTTCAGTCCGCTTTCGCACCTGACGGTTCAGGAGGTTAAGGCTATCGGTCATGTACTCGGACTGCCGAAGGAGCTTGTTGAAAAAACTCCCATCGACGGGCTGTGCGGCAAAACGGACGAGGACAATTTGGGCTTCACCTACCCCGAGCTTGACCGCTATATAAGAACCGGCGAAATCGACAACGAAGAAACGAAAAAGAAGATAGACCGTATGCACGCGGCAAATGTATTCAAGCTCCTGCCCATGCCCTATTTTGACCCGAAGTTCTGACCTGTTAACTTCGTTCAAAAAGCCGATTTCAAAAAAACGGAAACCGGCTTTTTTTGGTACTTTGTTTTTTAGTGCCGTGCAAATATATTCAAAAAAACTGCCTGAACAAGGCGCTTCAAAAAAGCGCCCGAACGGCAGTTTTTCTTTTTATTCACGCTGCAAAGAAGCGGTATTGACCTTCCCCTCGGACAAAGCCCTCAAAAGCAAGGAGCTTTTAGCGAACGGACTGTTTTTTTGCGTACTTTCCGAGAAGGTCATTGTCGTTCATATCGACAAAGTCGTTCTCTGTAATATGAACGATTAGCTTGGTGTAATAACAAAATCCGATTTTTTATTTGTGCTTTTCTTTACAGTCGGTATGCCGCGCACATGATTTAAGCATAAAAAAAAGCCGTCGCACTGCTTTTTTCAGCGCTTCGGCTCTTTCCTTTATGCGACGGCTTTACCGCCGTCCTTTATTTTTTTTGTCCGGCTCTTTCAACGGCGGCGTTTTTTGCCGTAGGTCACTGCCATGACGAAGAAACCGGCAACCGCGGCAATAAACATGCCGAATGAAACAGATGAACTGTACGACACGGCTTTTGTCAGAATCTGCGGCACTTGCAGTGACAGTTTCTGCGCAAAAAACGGAAAAAGCGCCTTGTCGAGGATTCTCATTACGGTATACACCGCTCCGGCAATGTGAAGAACCGTTCGCATTCCGCTTCGTTTTCTGCTTCCGGTAACACGCAGATAAAACGCGAAATAATAGCAGAAAAACGCCGGCAGCGAAAACATGGTGAGAAGCGCCGTAAACAGCAGACTGTCCGCAATTTTACCGCTGCCCGTAAATAGCTGCACTGCGGTAACGAGCAGGTTTACAACGGGCATTGAAAACAGCATTACGCCCGAAGCGCTGTCCCACACATGGGTAAACGACAGCGCCGAAGTGACCCTGACAAGGTGTACGCATTCGCACATCGCAATTATATTCAGGACTGTATTGAGCGCGTCTATCCCGGGGGCAAGCGCGGAATACTGCGAGAGCAGACGGGATACTATGAGAAGCGACGTACAGCTGAGCCCTGTAAACGCCGGGGAAAAGGTGCGTTTTCCGGAGGCTGCCATTCTTTTCATTCCTTTCGGCAATAGCCTTATATTTTAGTATTCAACCTTGAATGTCTTTATTTCAAACGGCTTTAATTCGACCATAAAGCTGTCGGCACAGCCGAGCGGCTCGGTGACCTCTTCAAGCATATTTGTAAGGCTTACGGACTTCGCTCCGGAGGCAAACGAAACAGCGCAGCGCACAAAGGTTCCCTCGGCTTCGTACATTCTCACGATGTATGCCTTTTCCCCGTCCTCACAGGGCTTGACAGCCTCAACGAATACATTGGGAGCCGAAACGCGGGCAAGGCAAGCGAGTGATGTTTCGCCCTTTGTTTCCACCGGAGGAACATTCAGCTCGTATGCGGGGCGGATGACGCTCTCCGAGCCGAAGCCGCCCGTGTGGGGCAGAAACGAATATGTACAGATATGTATTCCGTCCTTGTCGCCGAGGGCATCGGGATGAACGCCGCCCTTGTGGAGCGAAAGTCCGAGCTTACCGCCGTCAACGGAAATACCGTATTTGCAGTCGTTGAGTATAGACACGCCGAAGGAGGTTTCCGACAGGTCTGTATACTTGTGGTTGACGACCTCGAATTTAGCCTGCTCAATTGATGTATTGCGTGTTGTGGGACGCTTTACGCAGCCGAACTGAATCTCGTGGCGGGCAAAATCGTCGAACACCGTGGTATCGAAAAATGCTTTGAGGAAGCGGTGGTCGTCGTTCCAGTTTATTGCGGTATCGAAACGGACCTCGGCGCTGTCGGCAAAGAATATCATATCCTGTCTGACAGTCGATTTCGAGCTGATCTTATACGCGCTTCTGACAATATAAGCGACCTCGCCGTCCGAAACGACCTCGCGCGAAACAAGCTCGGTGCAGTCCTTGAATTTGGACATAATATCCGCGTCGATGTCCCAGTTGTCCCACGACTCGGGCAGATCCTCCGCCATCATGAATGTGTTAAGCGGTATGCCGTTTACAAGCTCGCGCTCGGCGCGTTTGTCGACAAACGAACCGAGAGTGCCGTTTTCGGCGAACTTCACCGATGCAAACGGGGTTTCAAGGCTGTCATTTTCGGCTGAAAATGCACTGCCGGAGCCGGGTTCGCCCTTGATGTAACGGAGCGTGACCGTCGAAAATGCCGGAATTTTTACGCCCGCAACAAGGAGCTTTTTCGTTCCGTCAAGCGCGGTATATACCTGCTGACGGTAACCGCCGTCGAATATGTATCCCTCTTTGTGCGGAGCAAAAATGCAGTCGCTTCTGTCGAACGAGAGCGTATTGGTAAACGAAACGCAGCCGTCCTTTTCGGACGCGAGAAGCTGTGCGGTCTGTTCTTTTGCGCTCTTAATAAGTTCCGTGGTCTGAGCGCGGCTTTCGAGGTGCGCGCGCGAAATACAGGTTCCGGGAAGAATGTCGTGGAACTGGTTTATAAGCAGAGTTTCGTAGAGCGGCGCGATATTGTCGCCGGTGCATTTTTCGCCTTTTTTGACCGCTTCCGAAACCGTTGCGATTTCAAGGTCACGCAAGCTGAGCTCCGCTTTACGGTTGTTGCGCTTTATGGTGTGCTGATTCGTAAGCGTTCCTCTGTGGAGTTCCAGATAAAGCTCTCCCCTGTATGTGTTGGGGTTCTTGCAGTCTCTTTCAAGCTCCTTCATAAAGTCGCCGACAAGCGAGTAGCGCGTTTTCGGAACGCCTGCGGTATCCTCGCATCGGCGGGCAAATTCGCACATCTCGTACTGAGGTCCTCCGCCGCCGTCGCCGAAGCCGAAAGCCAGGAGCCGCTTGTTGGTAACGGTGCGCTGCTTTATTCCGTTCTCTTTGCTGTCTATACGCTCTATCATATCCTCGGGACACGGGAAATGGTGAGTTGTGTTGAAGTGCGTGAACACCTTTGTCCCATCTATACCCTGCCAGAAGAAGGTGTCGTATGGGAACTTATTCGTGTCGTTCCAGCTTATTTTGGTGGTGAGGAAATAATCTACTCCGCACCCCTTCATTATCTGCGGGATAGCTGCCGAGTAGCCGAAGGTATCGGGCAGCCAGAAGCAGTTTGAAGTAAAGTTGAAGTATTTACGAGTGAAGCGCTGTCCCCACAAAAACTGGCGAACCATTGATTCTCCCGATGTTATGTTGCAGTCGCACTCGACCCACACGCCGCCGTTCGGCTCGTATCTGCCGTCTGCGACCGCCTTCTGAATACGAGAGAAAAGCTGCGGGTAATATTTTCTTATAAAATCGGAGTGACAAGCGGAGCTTTGAACGAATTTGTACTCGGGGTACTGCTCCATGAGGTTGAGCTGATTCGAGTATGTACGGCAGCATTTTTTAATCGTTTCGCCCACATGCCAAAGCCACGCCGTGTCCATATGGGAATGACCGATTATTGCGGCTTCGGGAGCCGAATCGCCGTTTTTCTTTGCAAGGCACGCTTTGAGTACCGGGGACGCAGCGCGCATTGAAGCCATAATTTCGTCCCACGGGGTGTCGTCCACGGTGATATCCACCGTTTTGTAGACTTCATAAAGAGCGTCTATAACTTCACCCCTGCGGAAAGATGTATCGGGCAGATTTTCGGCAACTTCGAGCAAAGAGCAAAGATCGAAATAAAAATCCTGTACCTCATAGTTTTTAATGCAGATATCCGCGCCGTTATATTCAAAAGTAAAATCTTTTATGGGATAGGTTTCGTCGGGCATACAGCCGGGATAGAGATGTCCCGCATAGTATTCAAGCGCAACTTCTATTTTTGAACCGGCAGAAGCATTGCTCTTTATCATATCGCAGTAGTGGTTGCCGTGCGCGGTGTACACTATTTTTGTGGCAAAGGTGCCGAACGGAATACCGTCCACCCACAAAAGCGCCTCGTAACCGCCGATATGCGGCATGATGAAAAGCGTTTTTCCGTCCAGCTCGGCGGGAACGGTATATGTAGACTTAAACCAGCAGTAGGTGCTTTCTCCCGACCATTTCATGCCTTTTTCGGCAGGCGCAAAGCCGGTGTCGGGAATCGCGTGGAGCTGTTTGTCCGTATGGAAAAATTCCACGCCCGTAAGCTCGTCTTTTTTCTCAAAAATATGCGGCTCGATCCGGTTCGCGAAACGGTTGAGCTTTGAGAGCATCTTTTTTATCTGGGGTTCGTTAAGCATTTTCAGAAAATTCCTTTCTTTTCTTTACTCCCGTATTTTACAATATGTATGTGGCTTTTTCAATAATTTTTTTGCGTATAACACCTTTTATTTTCCGAAAAGCCCGGCAATGCCTCCGCCCTGTTTGGGTTTCAGCGGAGCCTCCACATTTCTGACGAGTACGGCGGCGCTCCCGATTACCTCGATATCCTCCCACGGAATACGAACCTTTTCGCTTTTTTTGAACATACTTCCGCCGCAAAGCTGAACCTTTATCGCCGCAACGGCACCCGTGCAGGTGTCGGCTTCGATATCGCAAACAAAGCCTATTTCGGCTCCCGTTTCAACGCTTATAACGGTTTTTCCGTACAGTTCCTGCAAACAACACATCATGATAAACGCCCCCAAAAATGTATCTTACTAAAATAACTATGCGGCACACGGAAAAATATACACAGTGAGGGACACAGGCGTCACGGCGACAAAAAGTGCAAATATAACGGCTCGTGTGCAGCCCGAAATCAAACGGCAGGCAGAGGAAATTCTGGACAAGATAGGCTTGCCGGTTTCGGTTTTGACTGATACCTTATACAGACAGATAATTATGACGGGCGGCGTTCCGTATTCACTCACCGTGCCGGGTCTGCCCGCACGGGACGGCATGACGAACGCCGAGTTTAATGCAATAATGGAAAAAGGATATCATCAGGCAAAGACAGGCGAAGGACTTTCCGTTGATGAAGCATTTGCCAAAATCCGTGAGAAAATTTAAGTATGCGGTACGCAGTTAAACTGACCTCGCAGGCAATCGGGCAAATTGAAGAAATCGTTCATTACATTTCCGAAGTGCTGTTTGCGCCTAAAACGGCACGAAAACGGGCGGACACTTTGCAAAGTGAAATCGCAAAGTTGAATTTCATGCCGTCACGCTGCCCTCTTTCAGAGGAGGAACCGTGGCACACAAAAGGAATCCGAAAAATGACGGTCAAGAATTTTCTTGTTTGCCATATAGTTGACGAGAACAGTAAAACGGTATGGGTCACGACTGTAATTTACGGGCACAGAGACCGGATTGCGGCTCTGACGGATATGTCACTTGACGGTACAGAGCGATAAATCGGAATTTATGTTCTTTATCGAAAAGCAGCTCTTAAACACACCCACTCGTCCATAGTCCCGAAAAGCGCGGTGCACCGAAATGCACCGCGCTTTTTTATTCGCCCTTTATTTTTCCTATCGCGCCTTTTTCAAGGCGGCTGACCTGCGCCTGCGAAATCCCAAGCTCGGAGGCGACCTCCGTCTGCGTTTTTCCCACGATAAAACGGCGGTTGAGTATCTGCTTTTCGCGCTTGGTGAGCGCACGCACCGCATCCCGTATAAACATCTCGTCAAGCCAGTCTTTCTCCTCGTAGCCGCCGCTTATTCTGTCAGCAACGCTTACGGCGTCCCCGGAATCGGTATACATAGGCTCAGAGAGTGACACGGGGTCGGAAACGCTTTCGAGCGCGATTATCACTTTTCTTCGGTCGATTCCCATTTTCTCCGCCAGCTCCTCCACCATCGGCTCTCTGCCTATCTCGTTTGTAAGCGATTCTTTTGTGAGCATGGCATGATATGCCGTATCGCGCATCGAGCGGCTCACCCTCACGGGGTTGTTATCTCTCAGATATCGCCTTATCTCGCCTATTATCATAGGGCAGGCATACGTCGAAAAACGCACGCCCTGCGTGAGATCGAAGTTGTCCACCGCTTTTATAAGTCCTATGCAGCCCACCTGAAAAATGTCGTCCGGGTTTTCTCCGCGTGAAGAAAATCTCTGCACCACCGACAGAACAAGCCGCAGGTTTCCCTTTATGAGTTCGTCGCGCGAACGGCGCGAACCGTCCTTCGCTTTTTTAAGCAGCTCGTTTGTTTTTTCTTCACTCAGCGTTTTGAGTGCGGAGGTATCGACGGAGCTTATGCTTACTTTCGCGTACTGCATTTTCACCTGTCCCCTTTTTGTTTGTTCAACAAGAGTATTGACGGGAAAATGACTTTCATTCTCATAGATTTTTTTTATAACTTTTTTCAAAAAATTACATATACTGGCAGTAGTATAATTTCGACTTTATATCAGCTATAATTTGTAGATTAAGAGATGCATTTTTATACACATTATTTTTATTTCGTATAAAAATAATGCTTGACTTTGGTGATTTGAAGTAGTATCCTTAAAGCATATTTTTTGTTTTGAGGGGCAAAAAATGTTCTGTTCCGGCGCTGATTCCCGTTTTTCACGGCTCGGAACTATAACTTACAGTTTATAGTATGTATTAACAGGAGGGCTTTTATGAACGACTACATCGAAAAAACGATACAAAAGGTAAAGAAGACGAACGCGGGCGAACCCGAGTTTATTCAGACCGTCGAGGAGGTATTCCGTTCGATAGAGCCGCTCGTTGCAGCTCATCCGGAATACGAAAAGTATGATATACTCGGCAGAATGGCTGAGCCGGATCGCGGCATTTCGTTCAGAGTAACATGGGTTGACGACAACGGCAACATTCAGATAAATAAGGGCTACCGTTACCAGTTCAATGCGGCAATAGGTCCCTACAAGGGCGGGCTTCGCTTCCACCCCACCGTATACAGCGGCATTCTCAAATTTTTAGGCTTTGAGCAGACCTTCAAAAACTCGCTTACGGGACTTCCCATCGGCGGCGCAAAGGGCGGCTCCGATTTCGACCCGAGGGGCAAGAGCGACGCGGAGGTCATGCGTTTCTGCCAGTCGTTTATGAGCGAGCTTTTTAAGTACATCGGACCCGATGTGGATGTTCCGGCAGGCGATATCGGAGTAGGCGGCAGAGAGATCGGCTACCTGTACGGTCAGTACCGCAGACTCACTTCGAGCTTTAACAACGGCGTTCTCACCGGCAAGGGCATCTCCTACGGCGGTTCGCTTATAAGACCCGAAGCTACCGGCTACGGCGCGGTATACTATCTGCAAAGCGTTCTCGAACACTTCGGCGACGATATAAACGGCAAGACGGTGGCTATCTCCGGCTTCGGAAATGTTGCGTGGGGCGTTGCAAAAAAGCTCACCGAGCTTGGCGCAAAGGTTCTTACTATTTCGGGCCCGGAGGGCTATGTCTATGATAAGGACGGCGTTTCGACAGAGGAAAAAATCAACTATATGCTCGAAATGCGCGCAAGCAATACTCTTGATACCTCCGACTACGCAAAGAAGTTCGGCGCGGAGTTCCACCCGGGCGAGAAGCCGTGGGGCGTTAAATGCGATATCGTCATGCCCTGCGCCACTCAAAACGAAGTCGATATTGAAGAAGCGCGCCGCATAGTTGACGCCGGCGTTAAATACTATATCGAAGTATCGAATATGCCCACCACAAACGAGGCGCTCTCGTTCCTGAAAGAAAACATGAAGGCTGTCGCGCCCTCGAAGGCTGTCAACGCAGGCGGCGTTGCGGTTTCGGCTCTTGAAATGTGCCAGAACTCCATGCGCTATTCATGGACCGCCGAAAAAGTGGACAACAAATTGAGATCCATCATGAAGAATATCCACGACAACTCGGCGGAAGCGGCAGAGGAATTCGGACTCGGCTACGACCTCGTAGCGGGCGCGAATATCGCCGGCTTCAAGAAAGTGGCAGAGGCGATGCTCGCACAGGGTATCTATTAAAATTTCTGACATATCAACAAAACGCCGCAGGTACATAAAAGCCTGCGGCGTTATTTTGGTTAAATCCATAACGACCTTTCACTTATGCATTCCTAATTATTTAGTCAAAGCTGCAATTGCAGCTGCTGACAAATCCTCTGAATTTAATTTCAAGCGGACTTGCCGTCGCCCTCGATAATGACATCAATCTCTCTCGCATCGCAGTCGCGATAATAATGAGGTACGGCTCTTTTCCGGCATTCCGACAGCTTTTCATAATCTCGGAAACCGTAAAGTTTTCAAGCAGTGCGCCGCTCATGTGGCTTCGCTTTCGGCGACCTCGGGCGACGACCATTTTGTAAGACAGCAAAACGAAAATCTCGGCTAAAATCAGATACCGTCCAATTTTAGCCGGGATTTTATTGTTAACACTTCGCGATAAAATAACAGCACGGCATGAAACCGTGCTGAAATTCTTTATTTATGCGGTTAGGCTACCCGTTCCGTTTTGTTAATTCCGTCTGCAACGGCATTGCACCCCGTGTCGTTCATTTACAGCGGCGTTGTGCTTCGTGTCACACACCTGCAACGGCGTTTTACACGGTCTTATCCGTCTGCAATCGGCTTCGGTTCGGTCTGCTTCACACATTTTGCCGCACCGCGTCAGTTTTTCCGTGCAGCGGCAGCGGTTCGGGCATGGCGGTTCAGTTCTCGTCTGCCTTATACTTTGCTATCAATTTTTTCGCAATTTTGTACACATCGCCGCAGCCGAGCGTCAAAACGAGGTCGCCCGGCTTTGCGTTTTCGTAAAGATACTGTGCAACCGTATCAAACGACTCGAACCACACGCAGCCCGGGATTTTTTCCGCAAGCTGGTAGGTGTGTATATCGTAGGTGTTCACTTCGCGAGAACCCATAATTTCGGTGAGAACAACCTTGTCGGCGATTTGGAGAACCTCCGCGAAATCTTCAAGCAGCATATATGTGCGTGAGAAGGTAAACGGCTGAAAGACCGCCCACACGCGGTTGAATTCCATTTCCTTTGCGGCGGTAAGAGTCACTTTAAGCTCCGCAGGGTGGTGTGCATAGTCGTCCGCTATCGTAATGTCGTTATACTCGCCGAGAATCTCAAAGCGTCTGCCCGCACCGCCGAACTGCTTGACGGAGTCAAGACATTTCTGCATATCCGCGCCTGCGAAATCTGCGGCGGCGAAAGCGGCAAGCGCATTCAGGACATTATGAATCCCCGGGACATTAAGCTCGACCTTTCCGACGAATTCGCCTTTGTGAATGAGGTCGAAATACGGGAACGCGCCGCGCTTGAAGCCGATGTTTTCGGCGTGCCAGTCGTTTTCGGGCTTGAAGCCGAAGGTAATAAGCTTTTTCGCGCCGGACAGCTTTACGGCTTTCACCGTTTTTTCGTCATCGCCGTTATAGATGACCGCGTCGCGCGCCATCGCTGCAAATTTCGCAAAGGACGCAATAAGATTATCCATCGTTTTGAAAAATTCAAGATGGTCGGCATCAATATTCAGAATGACGGCGACACTCGGACTTAAATCGAGGAAGGTATTGGCAAATTCGCACGCTTCGCAGACAAGCATATCGGCAGTACCGGTTCTGCCGTTTGCGTTTATAAGCGGCAGCTTGCCGCCTATCACGGCGGAGGTATCAATGCCGGATTGAAGCAGCAGCTGAGTAAGAAGCGAGGTAGTCGTCGTTTTGCCGTGCGTTCCGCAAACACCTATGCAGTTGCCGAATTTTCTTGTGACGGCACCGAAGAGCTTCGAGCGCTCAAAGGTGGGGACACCCATTTCCCGTGCCGCGACAAGCTCGGGGTTATCGGGAAGGAGCGCCGCAGTAAACACGACCATTTCGGCATCGCCTATGTTTTCCGCCTTCTGTCCGAGAACCACGGGGATACCGAGCTTTCTTATACGGTTGAGAGTGTCCGATTCATTGTTGTCCGAACCGGAGAGCTGATAGCCCTTTGCGTGGAGTATCTCGGCGAGAGGACACATTCCGGCTCCGCCTATTCCTATGAAGTGTATGCGTTTTACTTTTTTGAGCAGTTCATCTATTTCGTACATTTCAATTCACCTTAAATCACAATATCTCTTTTACTATTGTATGCCGAAAAACGATTCGTTCCATGGTTCTTTTCCGTGCGGCAAAATATTTTTTCCGTCCGGCTTATCCGCCGAACAAACACCTGTTTTTCTGTTCAACCGTTTTATTTTATTGCGGCAGACGGAAAAAGTCAACAGCTAACGACACTTTATTCTTTTTTCCGCCGAAAAAACATCGGAAAAAACATTTGTAATACTCTTTTCTTCAATGCCGGGGATATCTCTCACATCATTTATTTAGTATCTGCGTCTATTTCGAGCGTGGCAAAAGCGTTCAGGTCAAGTCCCGCCGTAAAGCCTGCGGAAAATTCATAAAACGCCTGCGAGCCTATCATGGCGGCGTTATCTCCGCAATAGCGCAGCTCGGGGAAATAGAGCGGAACGCCGAGCTTTTTACACGCTGCGGCAAGCTCCTCGCGCAGAACACTGTTTGCGGAAACTCCGCCTGCGACGACTATTGCCGACGGACGGTATTCTTTCGCTGCGCGAATCGTTCTGTCGCAAAGGCACGACACGACCGTGTGCATATATGACGCTCCGATATTTTTCACATCTATCTCCTCGCCCTTTTGAGTCAGGTTGTGAACGAGGTTTATAACCGAGGTTTTAAGCCCCGAAAAGCTGAAATCAAACTCGTTGTCCTGAACCTTCGGCGCGGGAAAATGATACGCCTTTCTGTCGCCGCCCTTGCAGACTCTGTCCATGTTCAGTCCGCCCGGGTACGGCAGTCCCATAACGCGCGCCGCTTTGTCCATGGCTTCGCCTGCCGCGTCGTCGCGTGTGCGCCCGATGACCTCGAAATGCGTATAATCCTTTACATTTACGAGGTGCGTGTGTCCGCCCGAAACAACAAGCGCCAGAAACGGCGGTGCAAGCTCCGGGTGAGAAATATAGTTTGAAGCGATATGCCCCCTCAGGTGATGAACGGGGACAAGCGGTTTTCCGACGGAAAATGCCAATCCCTTGGCGAAATTAACTCCGACCAAAAGAGCGCCTATAAGCCCCGGCGCATATGTAACGCCGACGGCATCTATATCGTCAAGAGTCACATTTGCGTCCGCCAGCGCCTGTTCGACCACATGAGAGATCGACTCGCAGTGGCGGCGCGAAGCTATCTCGGGGACGACTCCGCCGTAGAGAATATGCTCCTCTACCTGAGAAGCTATAACGGACGAAAGCACCTCGCGTCCGTCCTTTACGACGGCGGCGCCGGTATCGTCACAGGATGATTCAATTGCAAGAATATTCATTTTTGAAACTCCGGGTCATTAAAAAATATTGTGTATAAAACGGCGTTTTCCGTCGGGGAGCGGTAAAAACCGCGCCTGACTCCAACTTCGGTAAAGCCGCATTTTTCGTATAGCTTGCGTGCGTTTTCGTTTGACTCGCGCACCTCGAGGGTTGCAAACTCGCAGCCGCGGCTTTTCACTTCGTCAATAAGCCTTCGGACAAGCGCCTCCCCTATCCCTTTTTTGCGAAGCCCGGACGAAACAGCGACATTGTTTATATAAAATTCTCCGCTGTTGTCGCGTCCGCTTATATATCCGACCGTTTTATTTTCTTCGCTGCGGCAAACAATAAAAACGCTGTTCTCGGCTTTTATTTCCTCCGTTACGGCATTCTCGCTCCACGGCTCGGAAAAGCAGCTTTTTTCTGTTTCGGCAATATACGGCGCGTCCGTTTCGTCTGCGAAAAACAAGCCGTATTTTATTTTCGGTGCGTTATCCTTTTGCGTCATACCATGTTTTTCCTATTCCGACATCGGCTTTCAGAGTCACGGAAAGCTTTACGGCGTTCTCCATTTCCTCTTTGAGAATATCAGCCGCTTTTTGCGAAAGTTTTTCGGGCGCTTCGACTATAAGCTCGTCGTGCACCTGCATAATGAGCCTTGCTTCGGGCAGCTCGCTTTTAAGGCGGCGGCTGACCTTTATCATCGCGATTTTTATAATGTCGGCAGCAGTTCCCTGAATGGGCATATTGCGCGCCACCCGTTCGCCGAAAGACCTGACGGCATGGTTGGAGGCGTTCAGTTCCGGCAGATAGCGTCTGCGGTTAAAAAGCGTTTGGGCGTAACCGAGCTGTTTTGCGCTCTCGATACAGTTTTTCATAAAGCTGTCGACAGACGAATAAAGCGCAAGGTACGAGTTTATGAAGCTCTCCGCCTCCGCCCTTGTGGAATGAATGTCCTTTGAGAGCGAAAACGCGCCTATGCCGTAAACTATTCCGAAATTGACCGCCTTTGCTCTCGAACGGAGGGTGGGGGTGACTTCGCTTTCCGGCACACCGAAAACCTTGGCGGCTGTAACGGTGTGGATATCCTCGTTGTTATTGAACGCGTTTATCATGTTTTTATCGTCCGCCATAGCGGCGAGGACCCGCAGCTCGATCTGCGAATAGTCCGCGTCAATTATCATGCAGCCGTCCGCAGCGGTGAAGAACTTGCGGAACTCGCGTCCCTCGGGCGTTCTTACGGGAATATTCTGCAAATTGGGGTCGGTGGACGAAAGTCTGCCCGTCCTCGTTTCGGTCTGATTGAAGGAGCAGTGTATACGCCCGTCCGGCGCAATTGCCTTGTAAAGCCCGTCGCAGTATGTGCTTTTGAGCTTTGCAAATGTTCTGTATCTGATAATAAGCGACGCAATTTCGTTTGTCTGCGAGAGTTCTTCAAGAACATCCGCGTCCGTAGCGTAGCCCGTTTTCGTTTTCTTTTTACACGGCAGCCCGAGCTTTTCAAACAGAATAACACCGAGCTGTTTCGGGGAATTGATATTAAAGCGCTCGCCTGCCAGCTCGTAAATCTTCTCTTGCAGCTCGTCCGCGTTCGCCTGCAACACATCGGCGTAATCGAGTATCGCTTTCGGGGTTACCGCCATTCCGGCGATTTCGGCTTCGGCTAGGACAAGCGCAAGCGGCAGCTCTATCTCGCGGTACAGCTTCTCCTGCGAATTGCTTTCGAGTGCGGACAGGAGTCTGTCGGCAAGAGGGAGAAGCAGAAGAGCTTCTTTTATTACGGCAGCGTCGCCCTCGTCTGCGGGAAACTCCGGACATGAAACATTATAGGAAAGCGAGAGCGGAAGAACTCCGTAGGAGGCGGCGTTCGGGTCGAGCAGGTACGCCGCGAGCTTTATATCATCACAAAGACGCTCGGGCGCGGCTTTGCCGTGCTTTATCAGGTAAGAGTAAATCTGTTTGCTGTCGAAAACGACCGATTCTCCGGTCGAAATCAGTTCCACGAGTTTATCGGCAAGCTCGTCAGGCGTACCGTCACAGACAACGCATTTTCCGTCCGCCGCGGCTGCAAGCTTCGTCAGTTCGCCGTTTTCGAAAATGCAGGAAACACCGCGCCTTTTTTCTTTACAAAGCGCGTCAAAATCCTCATCGCCGTGCAAAACAGCGGCGGCGGACTCCCGTTCGGCGCGTTCGGCAAGCTTTTTCGGCTTTTCCGGTGACAGCTTTAACTTTGCGATTATTTTGAAAAGCTCGTGATAGGACAAAAGCGACAGCAGCTTTTCATCGTCGCGCTCATTAAGAGCGTACGCGCTCACGGCGCTTTCGACGGGTGCGGTCTTACAGATAGTGCCGAGAGTTTTGCTGAAAAACGCACTTTCCTTTCCTTTTTCGAGCTTTGCTTTTACTCCGGCGGAAACTTCGAGCGTATCAAGCGAGTCGTATATATTTTCAATGGTGGAATATTTTTTTATCAGGTCGCCTGCCGTTTTCGGACCTATTCCCTGAACACCGGGAATATTATCGGAGGAGTCGCCTTGAAGCGCCTTTATCTCGATCATGCCCTCCGGCGAAACGCCGTATTCCTCAAAGAGCTTTTCCGGGGTATATTCCGAAGTGACGGTCTTGCCCATTTTTGTCGTTGTCAAAAGCACGGTAGTATTATCGCTTACGAGCTGCAAGGAATCCCTGTCGCCCGTTGCGATATAGCATTTATCGGGCGCTTTGCAGTTTGCCGAAAGCGTACCGAGAATATCGTCCGCTTCAAAGCCCGGGCATTCGACTATGTGGCAGCCGTATGCACGCAAAAGCTCTTTAAGCGGCTCCATTTGCTCAAAAAGCTCGGGGGGCATGGGCTTGCGTCCGGCTTTGTACGCATCGTACATCTTATGGCGGAAGGTGGGTTCGCGCACATCAAACGCGACTGCGACCGCCTGCGCGGAGGTCAGCTCCGTAAGATTGAGAAATGTGGTCATAAAACCGTGCAGCGCGTTGGTAAAATGCCCGTCACGCGCATTGAGAGCCTTTATGCCGTAAAACGCGCGGTTTATCAGGCTGTTACCGTCTATGGCAAGTAAAATCATGTTGTTTCCTCACACTTTTTTCGATTTGTACTCTATATTACCATATTCCGAATGATTATTCTACTTTATTTTTTCATTTTTTTATGCTATATTTACTTTTGCGGTTTTGTAAAGCCGTTTTATGTTCGAAAAAGGAGTGGAAAAATTGTTTCCCTTTTTTAATATTCCGAATAACAGATTCGCCGCCCTCGCCCCAATGGCAGGCACAGCCGACTCCCCTTTCAGGGAGCTTTGCATGTCGTACGGGGCAGCCTTTTGCGTAGGCGAAATGGTCAGCGCGAAGGGCGTATGCTTTGACGATAAAAAGTCGAAAACGCTGATGAATATAACCGACGGGGAAAGGCCGTGCGCCGTACAGCTTTTCGGCAGCAGCCCGGAGGACATGACAAAGGCGGCGTCGGCGGCGCTCGAATTCTCACCCGATTTTATTGACATAAACATGGGCTGCCCGGCACCGAAGGTCGTCAACAACGGCTGCGGCAGCGCCCTGATGAAGGACCCCGTTCTTGCGGGAAAAATCATACGCGCGGTCGCCGACACGGTGGACATTCCCGTTTCCGTAAAGTTCAGAAAAGGGTGGGATGAAAACAGCGTAAACTGCGTTGAATTCGCAAAAACGGCGGAAGCCAACGGCGCTTCCTTCATAACGATCCACGGCAGGACAAGAAAGCAGATGTACGCTCCGAGTGCGGATCTTGACGCGATAAAAGCAGTCAAGCAGGCGGTAAAAATTCCCGTCATAGGAAACGGCGACATTTTCTCGGCTGCGGATGCAAAAAGAATGTACGAATACACCGGCTGCGACTTCGTTATGGCAGGCAGAGGAACTCTCGGCGCGCCGTGGCTGTTCAGCCAGATAAACGCGCTTCTCGAATGCGGAGAGGAGCTTCCCGCTCCGACCGTTGAAGAGCGCATGAACATAATGCTCCGCCACGCAAAACGGGTGTGCGAAATAAAAGGAGAAAGAAACGGAATGCGCGAGATGCGAAAACACGCTCTGTGGTACACAAAGGGTCTGAGAAATTCCGCAAAGCTGCGCGACAGTTTCAGCACGGTATCTCTTTTTTCCGAGCTTGCCTTACTGGCTGAGGCTGCGGCGGAACAGAATCGGTAAAGCCCGAAGCTTGCAGCCGCCCACAAGAAAAACGGAACGATGGCAATTTTTCCGTAAAAACAACGGAGAAAAGAGCGAAAATGACCGTACCTCCCTAAAAAACGGGGAGCGTACGGTTTTTTTGTCCCGTAAATTTTACATTTGTACGGTAAGACGGTTCACACGGGATTTTTTCGCACCGGGACGAAAAATTTTTCCGGCGTTTCGGTAATATACGGATTTATTTTTCCGCCTGGGATTTAACGCGTGAAAAAAAAACAAAACATACGGCGCGGCGCGCGAAAAAACTGTTTAAACATAAAATAAAGATATAATATATTGATTTCGCCCAACCGTTCGTGCTATAATGGTTTCAGCTTGTCGGTCGCACCGCATTGGCGGTACCGAAAGCAATAGAATTCAACACAGAGGAGTTTTTTATTATGGAAAAAGTCAGACTCGGAATTGTCGGAGTCGGCAACATGGGCTCCGGACATCTCAACAACTATGTCAAGGGCCTCATGCCGGAGATCGAGGTAACTGCTGTCGCAGACATTAGACCCGACAGACTCGAAAGAGCAAAGGAAATCTGTCCTGCGGTTCAGTGCTTCAACACTGCTACGGAGCTTTTTAAGAGCGGTCTTTGCGACGCGGCGATCATCGCAACTCCGCACTATGCACACCCTGCCCTTTGCAGAGAAGCAATGGAAAACGGACTTCATGTAATGAGCGAGAAGCCGGCAGGCGTTTACACAAAGCAGGTCCGTGAACTTATCGACTTCACGAAAACGAGCGACAAAACATACGCTATCATGTTCAATCAGCGTACAAACTGCGTTTACCGCAAGGTCAAAGAGATCGTTTCGAGCGGCGAATACGGCGAAATCAGGAGAGTCAACTGGATAATCACCTCATGGTTCCGCACCCAGTCCTACTATGACTCGGGCGATTGGAGAGCCACATGGGCAGGTGAAGGCGGCGGCGTTATGCTTAATCAGTGCCCCCATCAGCTCGACCTCTGGCAGTGGATCTGCGGAATGCCCTCAAAGGTCAAAGCGGTTTGCAGAGAAGGCAAATGGCACGACATCGAGGTTGAGGACGATGTTACCATTTATGTTGAGTATCCCAACGGAGCTTCGGGTACATTCATCACCACCACAGGCGACTGCCCCGGCACGAACCGTCTTGAAATAACCCTCGACAAGGCAAAGCTCATCTGCGCCTTCAACGAGAAGGAAAACAAGTTCGACCTTGACCTCTATGTTCTCGATATGGGAACCTCCGAGTTCATCAAGGTAGCGAAGGACGGCTTCGGCAAGAACAAGGGTCATTGGGAAACTCTCGAAACAGACGGAAAGAACGAGCAGCATGTCGGCGTTATGAACGCATTCGCGGCTCACATCCTCAGAGGCGAACCCCTCATAGCAGAGGGTGCTGAGGGTATAAACGGACTTACCATCTCCAACGCCGCATTCCTCTCCTCGTGGCTTGACAAGACCGTTGAGCTGCCCATCGACGAGGATCTTTATTGGGAAATGCTTCAAAAGAAAATTGCCGGTTCAAAGGTAAAAACGACCGTTAACGAAACAATTAAGAGCGACATGAGCTCGACCTTCTGATAACGGGCACACACTGAAAGGAAAACTTGATTTATGTTATTCTCGGTAGATTTAGGAATCGATCTCGGCACGGCGAATACTCTCATATGCATAAAAAACAAGGGAGTAGTAGTCCGCGAGCCGTCGGTCGTTGCGGTAGATGTAAAAGCAAACCCTCCGAAAGTAGTCGCAGTCGGAAACGAGGCAAAGCAGATGATAGGGAGAACGCCCGGCTCCATAACAGCTGTACACCCCCTCAAAGACGGTGTTATTGCCGACTTTGAAATGACTGCCGATATGCTTTCGCGCTTTATAAAAAAGGCGATGAGCGGCTCTCCGTTCGGAAGGGCGCGCGTTATGATCTGCATTCCGTCGGGCGTTACCGAGGTTGAAAGAAAAGCGGTTCACGATGCCGCAAAAAGCGCAGGCGCGCGTTATGTAAGCCTTATCGAAAAACCGATGGCAGCGGCAATAGGCGCCGGGCTTTCGGTCGCGGAGCCTGCCGGTCATATGGTTGCCGACATAGGCGGAGGAACGAGCGAAGTGGCGGTCATCTCCCTCGGAGATATAGTCACCTCGCGCTGCGTCCGCGTTGCCGGCAACGAATTCGACTCAACAATAATCCAGTACATAAAAAAGAAGCACAACCTTCTCATAGGAGAGCGCACCGCAGAGGAAATTAAAATCAACATCGGCTCCGCCGCCCCGTACGACGGCGAGGGCGCAATGGACATACGGGGACGCAACCTCATAGACGGACTTCCGAAGAATGTCGAAATTTCTTCGGAGGAGGTCCGTGAGGCTCTCTCCGATCCCGTGTCGCAGATAGTGGAGGCTATCCGCTCCACTCTCGAAAAAACTCCACCCGAGCTTGCCTCGGACATAATGGACTCCGGGATAATCCTCACCGGCGGCGGCGCTCTGCTGAGAGGGCTTGACAAGCTCATCTCGCAGGCTGTCGGAATGCCTGTAAAGGTTGCCGAAAATCCGCTTGACTGCGTTGTTACCGGCACAGCAATCTGTCTTGAAAAAGACACCTTGAACATTTTTAATCGCTGATTACGGGGAGATAAAGATGCGCGGTTTTTTTTCAGGCACAAAATTCAAGATAATACTTTGCGTTCTGCTGTCGCTTATTCTCGGCATTTTCGTAGCCGCCGTATCAAGTGACGGCACTTCTCCCGTGACATCGTTTGCAGGCAGAATTTTTGCTCCGCTCGACTCACTGTCGCAGACCGCAGCCAAAAAGCTGTCGCGGTTCGGCGTGCGTTTCAAATCGTCGTCGGAATATATGGAGGAGATAAGCTCGCTTCAAAACGAGCTTGAAAGCTGCCGCAGCGAGCTTACGGATTACTACGACACACTTCACCGCCTCAAATCATACGAGGCATTTTTGGAGATAAAATCGGACAATCCCGATTTCACATTCGAACCTGCCGCCGTTATTCTTCGCGATTCCGGCGACATATACGGTTCTTTCACCATCGACAAGGGCAAAAACGACGGTATCGAGGTAAACGACCCCGTTATCTACGGCAAATATCTCATCGGCTGCGTCAAGGAGGTTCTGCCCACCACCGCAGTTGTGAGAACACTGTCCGACCCCAAGGTGAGCGTCAGCGCATACGAGATCCGTACGCGCGAGGACTGCTACACAGAATCGGACACCGCCCTTGCAAAAGCAGGACTTATACGCATTTCCGGCTTGTCGCGTTCAACGCCCATTGTTCCGGGCGGCATCGTTTGCACATCGGGCACGGGCGGAATATTCCCCAAAGACCTTATAATAGGAACAGTTGCGGAGATATTCAATGACGAAACGGCGGTTTCGTCCTACGCTTCTGTCACGCCCGGAGTAAAAAGCGGCGACATCACGGATGTTTTTGTGATAACATATTTCAACGGTCAGTCCGGCGCGAAATAATGCCGGCTGAAATCTTTCACGGATACGGAGAAGCCAATGAAGCAAGGCACAAAGAACAAAATAATCAGGCGCTGCATTTTTGCGGCTGCCGTTGTTGCGGTGTTTTTGATTCAATACACCGCTTCGTTTGCTTTTCACGGCTCTTTTTTCCCGTCGGGGCTTCTGCTTCCGCTCACGGTTTCGATTGCCATGGCGGAGCGTGAATATGCCGGACTGTGCTTCGGGCTTCTCGCGGGTGTACTTACGGATACGGCTTCGTCGGTGACGGACGGTGTTTTTACGCTGTTTTTCGCAGTCATCGCCTGTGCCGCCGGGCTTTTGGCGCACTATGTGTTCCGCGACACGGTTCTGACGGCGGTGCTTTTTACTGCGGTAGCTGCCGTCGTTTACTGCGGAATACTCCTCGCGTACAACTGCCTTATTCACGATGTTACATTTGCGGGAGAATTCATAAAGCGGATATATCTGCCGTCCGTTATTCTGTCGGCTGTCTTTACTCCGCTTTTCTACTTCCCGTGTTCGGCACTCCACGACGCCTTTAAGGCTGACATGAACACGGACTGACACCGCACACACCACAATTTTTCTATTTTGTAACCACAAATATTTACGGAGAAAACAAAAATGCAGGATCGAAAGAAAAAACAGCCGAGAATAGCTCTTATGACAGCAGCGTCAGTAGCAGCCGCCGCTGTTTTTACCGCGATCCTTTTTGTGATACAGGTCTACGGAGCAGGCGGCGGAACAACTGATTCCTCCTCCGTGAAATCATACAATGTTACGGTCGGCGCTTCCAGAGGAGAAATACTCGACCTGAACGGAAACGCGCTCGTCTACAACGAAACCGTAAATACACTCACCTTCAACGCACTTAACTTTCCAAAGGAAAATGCCGAGATAAACACCATGCTGATAAGCCTTATAAACCTGCTCGAAGGCAAGGGCGAAACATGGATAGACACACTCCCCCTTGTTATGAACGCGGACGGCAGCGTCGCATTCGCGGAGGATAAGGAGAGCGAGATAACGAAAATGCGCGCACCGTCAATGCTCAATCTGAACCCTTATGCCACGGCACAAAACTGCT
Organism: Clostridiaceae bacterium; assembly: GCA_016297645.1. Classification (GTDB taxonomy): domain Bacteria; phylum Bacillota; class Clostridia; order Oscillospirales; family Acutalibacteraceae; genus RUG806. The sequence continues at coordinate 11,030 of JAEDGF010000007.1, read as the reverse complement.
ACGACGCAATGCTCGAAGAATTCGGGATCGAGGGCTTTTCAAAAACGGACACTCTCAAGCTCATGTCCGTCAGATACAACATGAAGAAGCTCGGCTTCTCCGTATACACCCCCTACACATTCAGCGAGGATGTGTCGGTCAGAACACTCGCGTATGTAAAGGAGAACGGCAATTTCTATAAGGGCGTGGACGCCGAAGTGCGCTCCGTGCGCAAATACACCGGCAACGGAACTCTTGCGGCGCATCTTTTGGGTACGGTGGGCGCTCTGAGCGCGGACGAATATAAGGAAAAGAAAACCGAAACCGAAACCGCGATAAAGGCGGCAGGCACCGACGCTCGGAAAGCAGCCGAAATAAAGGCGCGCGCCTATGCAATAACAGACGATATCGGCAAAAACGGAATTGAAAAGGCAATGGAGGAATACCTGCGCGGTAAAAACGGCGTAAAGACCCTTTCGGTAGACAAGGACGGAAATGTATCCGAAAGCTACTCCGTAGTCCCCGAACAGGGCGGAACCGTCATAAGCACGATAAATAAAGATATTCAGGAGATAGCGCAGGAGGCGCTGCGCGAACGGATAAGCGAGGTTACCGACAACGAAGCGATAGCAAAGGGTCTGACCCCCGCCGGCGCGGTAGTCGTGCAGGATGTTAATACGGGCGCGGTGCTTGCCGCCGCAACATATCCGGATTTCAGTCTTACCACCTACTACGACGACTATAACGAGCTGAGTCAAAACCCCGGCAAACCTCTTTGGAACAGAGCATTTCAGAGCGCGTACTCCCCCGGTTCTACAATGAAGCCGTGCGTTGCGCTCGCCGGACTCGAAGAAGGCATTATCACAAAGGACACACGGTATCTGTGTACCGGCATATACACTTATATAGACCAGACCTTTGCCTGCTTTAATAAAAACGCACACGGCAATATAAATGTTCAGCGCGCGCTCGGTGTTTCGTGCAACATCTTCTTCTTTGAAATAGCTCGCCAGCTCGGCATAGAAAAGCTCAACGCGTACGCAAAGCTGTTCGGTTTGGGTCAAAAAACGGGAATCGAGATAGACGAGGCACAGGGAATTCTCGCCGGAATCGAGTACCGCGATTCCATCGGCAAGGGTTGGAAGCCCGGTGAAACGCTTCTTGCCTCCATCGGTCAGTCGGATAACTCTTTTACCCCCTTGCAGCTTTCAAACTACTGCGCGGCCATCGCCAACGGCGGAACGCGCTATGTTCCGTATCTTGTGAGCAAGGTTCTGTCGGCGGATTACAAAACGACCCTTTACGAGCACACGCCGGAGGTTGCGGTACAGACCAACATCTCAAAGGAATCGCTTGAAACGGTCAAGGGCGGAATGTATATAGTCGCAAACGAAACGAGCTGCGAACCATACCTCGGGCATCTCAAATACAAGGTAGCCTGTAAAACGGGTACAGCCGAAAAAACACGGCGCGTAAACGGCGTATATGTCGACGGCACGGACGGTTTTCTTATCGCCTTCGGACCGTACGAGGACGCGGAAATATCAATAGCGGTCGTAATCGAAAACGCCGGCAGCGGCTCTTCAACGGCACAGGTTGCCGCCGATATCTTCGAATACTATTTTTCAAAAATGGGAGAAATAAGGAACATACGCACCGAAAACACTCTTATAGACTAAAAAGGAGGAGCGCCCCATGGCAAAAACAATAGTAATAGCCTCCGGCAAGGGCGGCGTGGGAAAATCGACAACCGCAGCCGGACTCGGCAAAGCCCTTGCAAAACGCGGAGTAAACACGCTGCTTATCGACTGCGACGCCGGTCTTGCGTCGCTCGACACCATGCTCGGATGCCGTGAGTTTTCCGCCTTCGGCTGGTACGATATGTTCTGCGGCAGATGTTCTCCCGACGACGCCGTCACAAAGGTCTACGAAAATCTGTCGCTCATAAGCGCCCCGTCGTCGCCCATAGGGCAGGACGGCGAAACGGCGATAAAAGACGCGGTAAAGGCTTTTGACGACTCCTTCGATGTGATAATTGCAGACGCACCGGCAGGACTCGGCGTGGGTGTTTTCAGAGCGGCTTCTGCTGCCGAACACGGACTTATAATCGCCACGGGAGATGAAATATCCGTCAACGGCGCGGCAGCTGTCGACAAACGGCTGCGCGAAGCAGGCGTGCGCGACACACGGCTCATAATAAACCGGTACAGCCTAAAAGCCGCGAAGAAAGGAAAGCTCCTGTCGGTGGATAAGATGATAGATATGTCTTATGTCCGCCTTATAGGAATGATTCCGGAGGACGAAGCCCTCCTATACAAGGGCTCAAAAACAAAAAAAGGCTCCGCAGAGGGTGCCTTTGAACGGATCGCGAGCAGAATTATGGGAGAAAACATCGAATTAAAGCTTTCTCTGTTGAAATAAATGTTGCGCAAATCCGAATAATATGGTATCATACAGGGTGAAAAAAAACTGTTTGCATATTTTTATTGAATAAAATCATATAGTCATATTCATTTTATATTATGTGTCTTCATAATTACAATAATCCAGAATAATTAAGTCAGGACGGTGGAGCAATGCTTATAGCACTTATAGCACACGACTCAAAAAAAGAACTTATGACGCAGTTCTGCATAGCTTATTGCGGAATACTCAGTCACCACACTCTCTGCGCCACAGGCACAACGGGCAAGCTCGTTGAGGACGCGACAGGGCTTCCGATAATAAAATATCTGAGCGGCTCTCAGGGCGGCGCTCAGCAGATAGGCGCGCGTATATCGTGCAATGAAATAGACCTTCTTCTCATGTTCAGAGATCCGCTCAACCCCAAGCCCTACGAGCCAAACGAACACGACCTGCTCCGTCTTTGCGATGTCCACAACATCCCCGTAGCGACAAATATCGCAACAGCGGAATCACTTGTAAGAGGTCTTGAACGCGGCGACCTTGAATGGCGCGAGCTTGTAAAATAACAAAATTTCTCAAAGGGAGATAATATATGGTTCTTCTCACAAAAGCACCTCGCGGAACAGCGGATGTTCTGCCCGAGGACAGCTACAAGCGCAAATTTGTAGAGGATATTCTGTCCGATTACGCCAGTCAGGCGGATTTTAAGGAGATCAGGACACCTGTATTCGAACACACCGAGCTTTTCAAACGCTCCGTAGGCGAAACGACCGATGTCGTACAGAAGGAAATGTACACCTTCGAGGACAACGGACACCGCAGCATTACTCTGCGCCCCGAGGTCACGGCAGGTTGTGCGAGAGCGTTTCTCGAACACGGACTTTATAACGAGCCGCTTCCGCAGAAGTATTACTATATTGCTTCCTGCTATCGTTACGAAAAACCTCAGGCAGGCAGGCTCAGAGAATTCCACCAGTTCGGCGTGGAAACGCTCGGAACCGACTCCCCTGCCGCAGATGCGGAGATAATCGCACTTGCCCGTCAGATATTCGATGTATTTGAAATCACCGATATCGAGCTTGAAATCAACTCCATAGGCTGTCCCGCCTGCCGCAGCAAGTATCACGTGGAACTCAAAAAGTATTTTGAGAGCAAAAAGGACCGCTTGTGCGAAACCTGTCTTTCAAGACTTGAAAGAAATCCGATGCGCATTCTCGACTGCAAAAGCCCCATCTGTCAGGAGGTCGCGAAGGACGCGCCCGTAATGCTCGATTACCTCTGCGACGATTGCAGAGAGCATTTCGGCAAGGTGAAAAAATATCTTGACGCAATGGATATCGACTACAAGGTCAATCCCAGAATAGTTCGCGGACTTGACTATTACACCAACACTGTTTTTGAATTTGTATCGACCGGAATCGGCGCACAGGGAACTGTCTGCGGCGGCGGAAGATACAACGGCCTCATAAAAGAACTGTCGGGCAACAACATTCCGGCGTGCGGCTTCGGTATGGGAATCGAAAGACTTCTGCTTCTCATTGCCGCAAAGGGACGCGGAATCCCCGAGGAAGCGCGTCCTGTGATATATATCGCGCCCGCGTCCGAGGAATACACCTTCAAGGCGCTCGCTCTGACGGACGAGTTCCGCTGCGATGGTGTTCACGCGCTCACCGATCTCGGCGGCCGCTCGTTAAAGGCTCAGATGAAATACGCCAACAAGCGCAAGGTGCAGTACACGGCTGTTCTCGGAGAGGACGAAGTCAAGCAGAACAAAATAACGGTTAAAAACATGGATAACGGTGAGCAGACGGAATTTGCTCTCGATACCTTCACCGAGGATTTTCTCCCGATTGCCCACGACTGCGGACTTACGAATATCTTCGGAAATATTGATGAGTTTTTCGGCTCGGATTCTAACGATAATAATGATGACGGCTTCAACGGTGGAAATCCGTTTCTGTCGCTTTTGAACGGAGGAAAAAAATAATGGACTTTATTGCAGGATTAAAAAGAACCGATTACTGCGGCAATTTCAGATCTGCCGATATCGGCAAAGAAATAACCGTTTTCGGTTGGGTGCAGAGAGCGCGTAATCTCGGCAGCCTGATATTCATCGACCTTAGGGACAGAACCGGCATTTTGCAGCTTGCATTTGACGAAAATACCGACAGAGCGGTTTTCGAAAAGGCAGCGTCTGCAAGAAGCGAATATGTGCTTGCTGCCGTCGGTACGGTTCGTGAGCGTTCGGCAAAAAGCGACAAGCTGCCCACTGGCGACATCGAGCTTTTTGTAACCGAGCTTCGCATTCTCGCAAAGAGCGAAACTACACCCTTTGAGATCGTCCCCAACTGCCAGACGGCGGAAACAACGCGCCTTAAATACCGTTACCTCGACCTCAGACGCCCCGATCTTCAATCCAACATTCTTTTCAGAAATAAAGTAGCAAAGATAACCCGCGACTATTTCTACGATCACGGCTTCATCGAGATAGAAACACCAATCCTCATGAAATCCACGCCCGAAGGTGCACGCGACTTCCTTGTCCCGAGCAGACTTCACAACGGCGAATTCTATGCTCTTCCGCAGTCGCCTCAGCTTTACAAACAGCTCTCGATGGTCGCGGGCTTTGACCGCTATATGCAGATAGCGCGCTGCTTCCGTGACGAAGATCTTCGCGCAGACCGTCAGCCCGAGTTCACTCAGATAGACCTTGAAATGAGCTTTGTCGATGTTGAAGATGTTCTCGAGCTCATCGAAGGATTCATGAAAAAGCTGTTCAAGGAAGCTCTCGGAGTAGATATAAAAACTCCCCTTCCCCGTCTTAAATATAAAGACGCGATGGAGCGCTACGGCTCGGACAAGCCCGACACCCGTTTCGGTATGGAGCTTTTCGACCTCACCGATACGGTTAAGGACTGTGGTTTCAGCGTATTTGAAAGCACCGTTGCAGGCGGCGGAACGGTAAGAGCCTTCACAGCAAAGAACGCCGTACACGAGCTTTCGAGAAAAGAGATAGACAAGCTCACCGAGCACGCAAAGGGCATCGGCGCAAAGGGTCTTGCATGGGTACGCCTTACCGATGACGGAATAGCATCCTCGTTCGGCAAATTCATCTCCGAAGAAAAGATGAACGATATAATCGCAAAAGCCGGCGCGGAAAAAGGCGATGTAATTCTCATCGTCGCAGACGCAAGAAAGACGCTTGCGCTTACCACTCTCGGCACACTCAGAAACGAAGTTGCAAAACGGCTCAACATCATCAAAGACGGCTACAATCTTCTTTGGATCGTCGAGTTCCCGTTCTTCGACTGGGACGACGAAACCCAGAGTTGGGTCGCCATGCACCATCCCTTCACGGCTCCCCTTGACGAATGCCTTCCCTACCTCGAAAGCGACAAGGGCGCAGTAAGAGCAAAGGCATACGACCTCGTTCTTAACGGCATTGAGCTTTCAAGCGGTTCTATCCGTATTACCGACCCCGAGCTTCAAAGCAAGATTTTCGAACTTCTCGGTCTTTCGGACGAGGAAGCACATCAGAAGTTCGGCTACCTGCTTGACGCGTTCCGCTTCGGTCCGCCCCCGCACGGCGGCATGGGCATAGGACTTGACAGACTTGTCATGCAGATGCTCGGCGCAGAGAGCCTTCGTGATGTTATTGCATATCCCAAGCTCAAAGACGCAACGGAAGCAATGACGGAATGCCCCTCACCTGTCGACGACGATCAGCTTAAACTGCTCGGTCTTTCCATAAACGACAAATAAAAAACATACAAAAGCGTTCAGCCGCCTTACTTTTCCGAGGCGGCTGTTCGGTTATCAGGCGAAAAAAATTTACGGCGGTGCAGCAATGTATTCAGAAAAACTGTGTTTCAAAAACGGGAAATTTAAGATCATGCAGATTGCCGATGTACAGGATATTTTTCCCGTGTCGGAGGACTCTATCAAGCTCATCACCCTTGCAATAAAAAAAGAAAAGCCCGATCTTGTCGTGTTTACCGGCGATCAGATATACGGACTTGACCCGAGAGTGCGCATAGGCGGCGCGGAAAAGAACGCGGAAAAAATCATCAAAGCGTATCTTGCCCCGCTCGAAAAGAATAACATTCCCTTCTGCGTTACCTTCGGAAACCACGACAACCAATGCGGCGTTTCAAACGCCCGCCAAGCCGTCTTTTACGGCAATTCGCCCTTCTTCGTAAAGGGAAACAGGCGCTCAGACGACGACCCCGGCACGACCGTCATATCCCTGTACGGAACGGACAGCGGCACCCGCGTTTTTGATTTAGTCCTCTTTGACTCGGGCGGACAAAAACCGACAGGTGAGTATCTTCCCGTGACTCCCGGGCAGCTTGAATGGTACAAAGACACCGTTTACGGCGATTTTGCTCCCGACAAAAGCTATCCGCACATTGTGTTCCAGCATATTCCCGTCCCCGAGTTCTACGATGTTATAAAAAAAGTTCCGCGCTCCGAAAAAAACGCGGTCGAAGCATTCAGGACTCATAAAAACGAGTTCTATGTACTGCCGGACGAAATAAAAAATGCAGGCGGATTCATGCACGAATCCCCCGCCGTGCCCGATGAAAATTCGGGTGAATTCGACACGCTGAAAAACAGCGGTGCCTGCCTTGCCGTTATCGTAGGTCACGACCACATCAATTCTTTTGTCGCCGACAAGGACAATATCAAGCTCATCTACACGCAGTGCGCGGGCTTCAATGTCTACGGACCGAAAAGAAAACGCGGCGTGCGCATCATCGAGCTTTCGGAGAACGATCCAAACAGCTTTACTACTTATACCGTAACATTTGACGAATTGTGCAGCGACAGACTTAAACACCCGGTACAGGAATTTGTTTTAACGCACATTCCCACCAGCATGGAGCAGGTCAAGCGGATAGCGACGGTTACTGGCGCGGCGGCTGCCGTATTGAGCGGCACTGCATTTGCCGCAATAAAAATCGGCGCAAAGAGAAAGTCAGAGAAGAAATTTCAATAAAAACGCTTTTCGAAAGCACAAAAAAAGGGGCTTTTGCACTCGGGAAAATCCGTTTGCAAAAACCCTTTTTCGGTTTTATCACTATAATATTGACAAAACAGCCGGCTTAGTCGCTGATATAGGGAAGCAGCGCAAGCTGACGCGCACGCTTGATAGCGACGGTAAGCTCTCTCTGATGAGCGGCACAAGTGCCGGTAACTCTGCGGGGCAGAATCTTAGCTCTTTCAGAGATGAAGCGGCGCAGCTTCATGGTATCTTTATAATCGATGAACTCTGATTTCTCGACACAGAAAGTGCAAACCTTTCTGCGGCTTTTTCTGTTCATGGGGCGACCGCCCTTGACATCTTTCTTTTCAAAAGCCATGACTTGAATCCTCCTTATAGAATTGAAGAAAAGACATTAAAACGGCAAATCGTCGTCATCTACTACCGACGAAAAATCATCGGAAGTCGAATTCGAGTAAGAAGCCGGAGCGGAATTGCCGCCCGCCTGACCCGATGAGCCGTCGCTCTTTGAACCGCAGAACTCGGTTCTGTCGGCGACTATCTCATAAGAAGTCCGCTTGTTACCGTTTTTGTCCTCGTAAGTACCGGTCTGCAAGGAACCCTGAACCGCTATCATGGAGCCTTTGTGGAAATACTTGGTTACGAAATCAGCATTATTGCGCCATGCAACGACATCAATAAAATCTGCTTTTCTTTCTTCGCCCGATTTCTGGTAAGCTCTGTCAACAGCAATTCTGAATCTGCAAACCGAAAGACCGCTCGGCGTGGTGCGAAGCTCGGGATCCGCAACAAGGCGTCCCGTTAAAACACAACAGTTCATTCTTTTTTCCTCCTTTATCTTGCAACGATAAGGTGACGAAGAACTCCGTCTGTGATGTTAAGCACACGCTCAAACTCGGCAGGGAAATCAACACCGGCTTCGTATGTGTAGAGAACATAATAGCCTTCGGTTTCGTAGTTGATCTCATAAGCAAGAGTCTTTTGACCCCACTCATCGACTGCCTCCAAGGTACCGTTCGCCTCAATAAGAGCCTTGAATTTCTCAACAAGCTCCTTTGCCTTTTCTTCGCCTACTTTAAGCGAGAAGATTACTGTGGTTTCGTACTTTGACATTCAGATGCACCTCCTTCTGGACTATGGTCCCCGTTCGGGAACAAGGATAGCTGTATAAACTTTAATACAACATTGTTATTTTACCAGTCGGTGAACCTGTTGTCAACACTTTTTTTGCTTTTGAAGCCTTATTTTGCCGACAAATTTCAAAATTATTTTTTACTCAATCGAACAGTGTGCGCACGACTCGCAATCCGGGAACAGTGACTTGTCGTACTCTTTTCCGTGCTTGTCGTAGTAGTCCTTAACGGCTGCCTTGATGGCTTCCTCCGCGAGAACCGAGCAGTGCATTTTGTACGCCGGAAGTCCGTCAAGAGCCTCCGCAACCGCCTTGTTTGAAAGCGCGAGAGCTTCCGAAAGCGGCTTGCCCTTTATCATTTCGGTCGCCATCGAGCTTGAAGCGATAGCCGAACCGCAGCCGAAGGTTTCGAATTTGACATCCGATACGGTGTCGTTATCGATTTTCAAATATATCTTCATGATGTCGCCGCATTTGGCATTGCCGACTTCACCGACACCGTCTGCATTTTCAATTACACCCACATTACGCGGATTTCTGAAATGATCCATTACCTTTTCACTGTAAAGCGCCATATCGATCTCTCCTTTTTCAAAGTACAAATTGCTTTTCGCCGTTTATTTTTTCTCTCCATAACGGCGACATATTTCTCAGATATTTTACAACAACGGGGATTTGTTCAAGCATATAGTCGATCTCCTCCTCCGTCGTCCACTCGCTAAGAGAAAGCCTTAACGATCCGTGCGCTATCTCGTGCGGTCTGCCGATTGCAAGCAGAACATGGCTCGGATCGAGCGAACCGGAGGTACAGGCCGAACCGGAGGACGCGCAAATCCCCCTGTCGTCGAGCAGAAGCAAAAGACTCTCGCCCTCTATGCCCTCGAATATAAAGTTCACATTGCCGGGGAGTCTGTTTTCACGCGTGCCGTTAAGGGCACTGTGTTCTATCTTCGACAGACCGTCAATGAGCTTGTCCCTCTGACGGCTCATTCTCGCGGCATTGACATCAAGATTCGCGTTCGACTCTTTAAGCGCAGCCGCCATGCTTATTATCGCCGGCAGATTTTCCGTTCCTGCGCGCTTTCCTCTTTCCTGTGCGCCGCCCTCGATAAGCACGGTGAGCGGTATTCCCTTCTTTGCATAGAGAACTCCGACGCCCTTAGGGCCGTGGAACTTATGCGCGGAGAGCGACAGCATATCGATGTTCTGTTCTGCAACATTTATGTGCAGATGTCCTGCCGCCTGGACGGCGTCCGTGTGGAAAAGAATACCCTTTTCACGGCAGATAGCACCGATTTCGGCTATCGGCAGGATCGAACCGATCTCATTATTCGCGAACATAACGGTAACAAGGCAAGTGTTGTCACGAATGGCGTTTTTGACCTGTTCCGGAGTAATATTTGCGTTTTTGCTCACATCAAGAAGTTCAACTTCAAAGCCTTCATTTTCGAGCTTTTTAAGTGTATGAAGAACCGCGTGGTGTTCAAACGCGGTAGAAATAATATGCTTTTTTCCTTTTTTGGCGCCTATACGGGCGGCGGATATTATCGCCTGATTGTCCGCTTCACTGCCGCCGGAGGTGAAATATATCTCCCTTGCGGTGCAGCCGAGAACCTCTGCTATGTCCTCACGCGCCTTTTGAAGTGCCTCTGCGGCGCTTTGTCCGATACTGTGCAGGCTGGACGGATTTCCCCAGTAGTTTTGAATAGCATCGTCCATTGCTTTGATTGCCGTTTCACTCATTTTTGTGGTCGCGGCGTTATCTGCATAAACTCTCATATGATGTCCTTTCCGGTCATTCGAATTTATAACCTACCAATTTGGTATGCAAGTATATAATAGCCTGTTTTTCCCTTGTTGTCAATAGTATTTACAAATTTTAACGAAAAAACCACCGTTTCCCGCCTGCTATTAAAAGCACCGAAGAATCTACTTGCTATTATAGCAAAATTTTAGATATCAGACCACCTATATTAACAAAGTACGGGATAAAAAATGTTAAGTCAAGAGGATATTTTTTCAGCAATTTATAACCTTTTGTATGGGCGATGCCCCTGCGCCGCCCGCGTGGAACGGCGCGTGCGTAATATGTAACACCTGTCGACCGATATAATTAACAGTAATGCAACAGCTATTAAATGTAATATAGAACCTGAACAAATAATTTCAGGTGTTCCGTCAGTTCAAATTCAATACCGGATTTTTGTGTTTTGTTTCAATTATTGCAATTTGTAATGGTCGTTCGGGGTTATCCGGCTACAGCAATGCACATCCTCGCAGCGGCGCAGGGGCCACGCCCCTACAAATCGTTACATTTAGTGTCATTTGTTTTATTGTAGCGTAGTTTGTTTATTTAGGTAAATCACTGGAAATGACAGCTGTTTAAAAACCACTACGGCGCGGGGAATGGATATTCCCCGCGCCGCGGCGTACTTTATTGAATTACCTCAATGGGATTTAGGAAAGCTGTCAGGCGGTTCAGCCGTTCGACTTGTTCGGTCGTTTGAA
>JAEDGF010000068.1 GCA_016297645.1 Clostridiaceae bacterium | reverse complement strand
GCAAACTTCTTTGCAACGGCAGGGTAAAGAATTTTTGTCACCGAGTCCATCATCTCGGGATTGCCTACGGTGAACATGATCGAAGCGCGGAGATACTGATACCCCTTTATGTGAGCGGGGATACCAAGCTCGTGCATAATTTCAGACACGATCTCCTCTAAATCCGCTTCCGTCGCGGCTTTCATTTTCATGACCGCCGCTTTGTCTTTGAGTTCGCAACCGGCGAGAAGCGCGATACGCTCCGTAAAGCTCGCTATATCGAGCGGCTTTATAAAGCAGTACGCTGCACCGCACGCTATCATCTGATGTTCGAGCGTTTCGTTCAGTCCGTTCGAGAGAACCGCAACGCACGGCTTTTTTCTGAGCTTCATCGAGTCAAGACGCTGCAAGACTGCGAGTGCGTCAAGCCGCGACATGAACGCTTCGACGATAACAACATCGGGTTCGTGTTCCGCGATTTCATCAAGGACCGCTGCACCGTCCTTTTGAACCACGATACACTCGAAGTTAACGCTTCTGAACGCGCTGAGCATATTTCGAAGCATTTCTCCGTTTTCTTCTGCAATTAAAATTTTCTTTTGATTTGACATGAGCTTTTTCCTTTCTTTCGTACAAAAAGAAGCCCATATGTTCATCAATCTCTTCCATCTCTCCCATATAATATCACGCTTTGCGCGTAAAATCAAGTCATTTCGATGTAATTTCTTGATTTCGGCACATTACTCAAATCACACAAACAAAACTTGTCGTATTTAAACATGAAAAACGACCCCGTTCGACAAAGAACGACGGTCGTTCGACTTCATACGCCATTATTCGACATAATTTGTTTTTTTTGTGTGGTACACTCACCGTACTTCACATAAACGGCTGTACCGAAATGCTTTTTTATATTACTGATTTCTTTTAGAAAATGCGCCCGCATTCGATATTCTTGGCTGAAACAGATTGATTTTAAGAAACATTCATCGTTCGCGGCACACCTTTTTCGAGCGGGTTTCGCATCGAACAGAACGGATTTGCTCCGCCCTCTCACACCGCCGTGCATACTGTTTGAAATATACTTTTCAAATCGACGCTTTGAATTGCTCTGCTCTTCCCATATTCCGGTACTATGCCTTCTGCCGACTTCTTGCAGTTCGTTGTTACAGCGGCAGATATATTTATTTTCCAAGCCAATCGGCTACCTGTTTCTCGGCGCTGTCACAATCATTTTGCACTGTTGTGCCGGAAATGGCAAATCCGTCAAGGATCGTCGCGCCCGAGCAAGTTTTTCGAAAGCTGCTTGCGGAAAAGCTGTTTTTCCGTACGACCGATTGAAAGTATTTAAGCTGCCTGAGCATTTCGACCGCCTCTTTTACAGTTTATTTTACCATGAAATTGTAGTTTTTCTACTGTCAAGTCACTTTCTCAAAGCGAATAATACGAAAATCCGTGACGAACCCGATTTTTGCCGTGTTTTACCGTCTGATTATATTTCGAAAATCGGGCAGAACAAATTTTTCCCGATTTACAAAAAATCCCGTAAAGAAAATAGGACCGGCGCAGCTTAGTGCGTCAGCCCATTATTTTTGCGTTTGATGCCGGATTATTTAAGAGCTTCCTTAGCCTGCTGGGTAAGAGCGGTGAAGGCTGCGGGATCGGCAATTGCGATCTCGGAGAGCATCTTTCTGTTAAGAACGACGCCTGCCTTTTTGAGTCCGTTCATGAATGTGGAATAATTCATGCCGTTAGCTTTGCAGCCTGCGGAAATACGGGCGATCCAAAGTCTTCTGAAATCTCTCTTTTTGAGCTTTCTGCCGATATATGCATAGTTACCCGACTTCATTACCGCCTGTTTAGCGGTTTTGAAAAGGGTGCTCTTTGAGCCGTAGTAGCCCTTTGCGAGCTTCAATGTTTTATTTCTTCTCTTGCGGGTCATTAACGCGCCTTTTATACGAGCCATTGTATACTACCTCCGTGTGTACTTAATTATTTGTAGGGAATAAGACGCTTGATCTGCTTGCAGTTGGTTTTATCGGCAACAGCGGTCTTGCGAAGATTTCTCTTTCTCTTTGTGGACTTCTTGTTAAGGATGTGCGATTTGTAAGCGTGACCGCGAATGGGTTTACCGTTCTTGGAGAGCTTAAAACGCTTTTTTGCGCCGGAATTCGTTTTGATCTTAGGCATTTTGATTTCCTCCTGATATTTTTTGCGAAACTTCTTATTTAGCTGCTTTCGCCGCAAGGAACATGAGCATATTCCTGTTTTCAAGCTTTGCGGGCTTTTCAACAACGCCCAGCTCCGAGCAAGCCTGAGCAAACGACTGCATTATTTCGTAGCCGCGTTCGGGGTGAACCATCTCGCGCCCTCTGAAACGGATCGAAACCTTTACCTTGTTGCCCGCTTTGAGGAAGCGAAGAGCGTGGTTGACCTTTGTTTCAAGGTCGTGGGTATCGATATTGAGAGAAAGCTGAACCTCTTTGATCTCGACGACCTTTTGGTTCTTTTTCGCCTCTTTTTCGCGTTTCTGGCGGTCAAATCTGTATTTACCGTAGTCCATGATCTTGCACACGGGCGGTTGCGCCTGAGGAGCGATCTTAACGAGATCGAGATTTCTGTACTGCGCGGCTCTTACGGCTTCGGTAGCGGACATAACTCCGAGCTGTTCGCCGTCGTCGGTAATAACACGAACCTCTTTATCTCTTATTTCCTCGTTGATTTGCAGTTCCTTAGTAGCTATGAGAAGCACCTCCGAAAAAAGCTGAATAAAAATAAAAGCGGACGCAGCAGCCGTCCGCACATAACCGAAAACCACCGTCACGGTGGAGAACTCGTCTATGGACCCTGAAAAACGGAATTCGCAGGGTGAAACGGAAGCCGTCTGCTTTATTTGCTCTGCTATTATATCAACAGACGGAGGCTTTGTCAAGTATTATTTTTGCGACAATTCCGAAAATCCGCGAATAAATAAAAAAGGGTTATTGTACAAAAAAATTGCCTGTTGTTTATGCAAGTTTAACCAAAATAAAACACCCATTTTATCCCACTTGAAAAATTCGTCCGGTTATGCTAATATAAATTGGTATTATGTAAAACATACTGTTTTTTAGGAGGAATAGGCGTGGCAGACGGCAAAAACACCGCTCCGCAGGAGTATACCGATGAGCAGCTGCAATATGTTTACGAAAACCGCAGATATGTCGGCACGAAGGAAACTGTCGGCTTTGTCCTTTGGGACGCCGCTCAGAGCTTCAACATAAACGCAGAGCAGAGCAGGTTTATTACAAACATCGTCAGGATTGACCTTCGTTATCAGGCGATCGTGGGAACAATCAACGGCATATGGGATATCATAAACGATATTTTCAGTGCCGCAATAGTTGAAAAAACGAGAACAAGATGGGGCAAATTCCGTCCGTACCTTCTCGCTCTTGCCGTTCCTGGATGTATTTTTTCCATTCTTTACTGGTGTATGCCGTTCCTTTTCGGCGGCAAAAGCGCAATGGACTTTGGCAAGTTCTTTTTCTATCTCATTTTGCAGATAATCATGGAAGGCGTGGGAACCTTCCAGAGTATTGCAAGAACCGGACTTATGTCCACAATAACGCCGCACCCGAGCGACCGACTGCGTCTTGTTACGATCGCGAACTTCGCGTCCGGTACCTTCGGCGAGAAGCTGCCGCAGCAGATTCTCTCCGTTATTCTCGACCTTATAGACAACAACATGATAAGTAAAGGCTCGCGCGAAAAGCAGTTCCTTGCCGCATTTGTCGGCATGGGTGTTTTCACAACGCTTGTTTCAAGCGGAATGAGCATGTACTTCTTCATGAACTCCCGTGAGCGCATAATGCAGTCCACGCACTCACCGAGCGTCAAGAACTCCATCAAATCCATTGTCAACAACAAGCCCGTCCTCTTGATGACGCTCTCCGACTTCCTCGGTGCGTTCTCGATAGGCGGAAGCAAGAACGACTACTACACCGATGTTCTCCACTTCAAGTCCATGAACATCGTAGCAGGTATTCCGGCAGCGCCGCTCTCTCCCATAAGCTACGCGTTCGTGCCGTGGTTCCGCCGCCATTTTTCAAGCCGTCTGCTCTACATCGTTACGAGCCAGATCACGAATATTCTCTACACGGGAGTGTTCTTTATCGGCTGTATCGGCGTAAACTTCAAGAATTTCCAGGGCGGCGTGTACCGCAAAACATGGATAATGATGGTCGTCATGATGGTTCAGGAAGTTATTTGGACACTGTTCTACGGACTTCGTTCCGTTATCAGCACCGAAATCTACAACGAAACAATGGACTACTGCGAATGGAAGAACGGCTACCGCACGGAGGCTATGACCTCGGTTGCAAAGGGACTCGCCGCGAAGCTCGCAAGAGTGTTCTCGAACCTTATCTCCACACTGTTCAAGAGCTATGTCGGATACGACCAGAGCGCATACACACAGGGTACGGAACAGCCCGACTATGTTAAGTTCTACCTGTTCGCGATGTTCACCATCATACCGGCAGTTACCGGCGCACTCGGCATAATTCCCATGCTGTTCTACGACCTCGACGGAAAGAAGAAAGAGCGTATGTACGCCGACCTTCTCAAACGCCGTCAGGAGGCAAGCGAAAAAGCGTCCGTCGGCGAACGCCACGACGCAGAGCTCGAAGCTCCGGTTTCGAAATAAACAAAAAAATACCGTATGTATCTCCCCGATATATCCCGTTGAGCCGCAGGGCTTCTGCTCCGGATATACCGGGGAGATTTGTTCCGATACCGCAGAGCATTTTCATGATGCACCGCTTTTTATAAACGGCTTGACGGGGAGTTTTTTTGTGTCGATAGGAATTCTTCTTTGTGAGTTTTTTCTCCGGTACGGCTTGCGTTTTTTCGCCGGAAAAAGATTATCTTAAAATCAAAGGACGGGCGGGAAAAACATCAGCGCAGACAAAAAAGCGGACGACTGCGAAGCTCCATGTTCCGCAGCTGTCCGGTTCTGTTTTTGCTAAAATTATTATTTCGGCTTCGGTTTTGTCATATACGACAGCACAAGTCCCGACAGTACGGCGGCGGTTATTCCGGCGGCACCGGCGGTAAGAGGTCCGGTCAACGCGCCCCACAGTCCCTGTTCGTTCACCGCTTCACGCGTTCCGGTCGCAAGCAGATTGCCGAACCCCGAGAGCGGCACTCTTGCACCGCTCCCGGCAAAATCGACGAGCTTATCGTACACCCCGAACGCACCGAGAATCACGCCCCCCACAACATATCCGACAAGTATTTTCGCCGGCGTCAGCTTTGTTTTATCAATGAAAATCTGCCCTATTACGCACAAAGCACCGCCGATTATAAATGCCCACAAATATTGCATATATATCCTTCCGTTTCATATCTTCTCGATGCAAGTATTTCCGAAAGGACAAAAAAAATTCGTCTGCCGCAAAAAAAGTTAAAAAATACACTTGATTATTGCCGACGGATACTGTATAATATGCTGGCAGTCGTGAAGGACGGCGCTTATTTGCTGGTGTGGCTCAATGGCAGAGCAGCTCATTCGTAATGAGCAGGTTGATGGTTCGATTCCGTTCACCAGCTCCAAAAAATCCTCATTCAAAAGAATGAGGATTTTTTCTTTTCACATCATCGTTTCCGAAGTCGGAACAGCCGCAAAACAACCGACCGTCAAATCTTCGCCGCGAATTTATACGGGCTGCCCCGATATTTTATCACACAATAGTATCATCCAACAGAAAATCTATTATTCCGATATTAAGTATACCGCTGTCATCATACCATCGCCTGCGGATATCGTGACGGACAATTATCTTCGGGAAAAAGCCGCCGGTCAGGCCGAAGGGTTTGTTCCCGGTCATGATCTTCTCCTCCGTTTCGAGGGCGTACGCCGACTGAATATAAATCTTTTTACTGCCGCGCGTTGCGATAAAATCTATTTCGCGCGCGACCTGAGCAAGCTGCCCGGACTTGTTTTTTTCGTTTCCGTAAACAATACCGATATCGACTTCGTTAATATATTATTGAACTTCTCAACGGATATTACACTCTGTTTATTTTCCTTTGTCAATATTTCATCCGGCGGATGTTTTTTTGCGGTGAAAACGCTTTTTCGCCGTCTTGATTTTCAGCTCCGGAAATGATAAAATCAGTATTGAACAGTGAAAACGGCAAGGGGGCGACGGCTTACGGAAAAGTTTATGACACCGCAGCAGGCGGCGGAAAAGTGGGGCATATCGCGCCGCACCGTCCGGCAGTATCTTGACGGCGGAAGAATTCCGGGCATAGTCAAAATGAACGGCAGGACGCTCATTCCGTCGAACGCGCAAAAACCGAACGATCTGCGCACACGCAAAAACCGCTCGTCATATTCCGACTCGGCTTCCGACCCATTTGTTCTCACGACCTCCGCATTCGAACCGGGACAGGCGGAGGAATACATCAAATCCGTCGACAGTGAAATGAAGCAGACGATAGGCTTTGCCGAGCTGAGCTATCTGCGCGGCGAACCGCTTCGCGCCTGTGAACTGTGCAAAAATCTTAACAGCAACGGCAGTACGGAAATAAGGCTTGCGGCTCTGCTTATAGATTTGCTCTCGTCGCTTCTCAAATCGGAGGGCGCTACGCCGTTCAACAATTTCCGCGATTTGCAGACGATAGCGAAAATTGCAGCCGAACACCCGAAATACAAAAAAACGGGAGAGCTTTTCGGACTGTATTTAAACATTATAGTGAATAACCGCGGCGATATAGTTTTTCCCGAAACCGGGATAGACGCGTTTGCAATGCCGGGCGGACTTAAACCCATGGCGGTATACGCCTATTCGCGCTGGCTGATGCTTCAAGAAAACAACGGGCGGGCGATAGGACTTGCCGAGGGCGCGCTCATCTTCATACGCGACATCTACCCGATACAGTCGATTTATTTAAGCCTTACGATTGCGGACGGGTATATCATATCCGGCAACTGGGAGAAAGCGGAATACTACTTCCGGTACGCATGGAGCCTTGCAAAGCCCGACGGAATCATTGCGCCCTTTGCCGAATTCAGGTATATGCTGTCCGGACTGCTTGAAAAATGCCTTCGAAAGGACGAGCCGGACATTTACAAAAAGATTCTTGACCTCTCCACCGTTTATCTCAAAAACTGGATAAGCATTCACAATATTCTGACGGGCGATACGGTAACTTCAAAGCTCAGCCCGACGGAATTCAATGTTGCAATGCTCGCGGCAAGAGGAATGCCGAACACGGATATCGCGGACAGAATAAATATTTCGGTAAACTCGGTTCGTACACACTTACGAAATATTTTCAACAAGCTCGGTGTAAATTCCCGCAAAGAACTGCTTGATTTCGTTATCCACTAAACAAATATTGCACACAAAACGCCATCATTGGCGTTTTTCTTTTCGTCTAAAATAAATATTTCAGGGGTGATGTACAAAACATACGGCTGTGCTATCATGTGAATTGTTAAAACGCGCGTTTGATATCAGTCACGCGGCGGATAATTCACAAAGGAGCAGAAAAATGAAAGTTGACAAAAGTATGATGGTCCCCGCAGGCGACCAGAATTGTTATGAATATCTTATTGACTGTACGAAGGGATACGGTCATGACTACAAGGCAATGCAGCATATGGACGCCTGCTATATGCGTTCGGAAATTCTGCACGATATAGACTGCTTTGCAGCATATGCCGTACACGGTCTCGGACTGAAAAAAGGCGATGTCTACACCGTTTTCATGCCCACCACGGTACAGAGCATCATCTCCTTTTACGCGCTCAACAAAATAGGAGTTATCGTAAATTTCGTCCATCCTCAGCTGCCGCCGGAGGTTCTCAGAGAAGCCCTCACCGACTGCCGCTCAAAGGGCGTTATGATACTCGACATTTTAAGTAAGGATTATGCTCAGGTAATAAACGAATCCGGACTTCCCTGCATCGTTTGCAGCAGCTCCGACTACGCCTCTCCCATAAAAACCGCCGCCTGCCGCGCCGGTGAAGCACTTATAAAGGTGATTTTCCCGAAGATAAAAAACAGAACCGCATATAAAGACGCCATTAAGATGTATCAGCCCGAGGAGGGCATAACCGGCAACGCCGACGATATCGCCGTTTATCTCAACGGAGGCGGTACAACGGGCAAATCAAAGACGATAATGCTTACTTCACGCGCGATAAACGAGCTTGCATGCAGAGTTTCAAAGCTCGACAGAATTCACGACACGGGCGAGGAAGCCGAGATAATAGTTCTTCCTCTGTTCCACTGCTTCGGGCTTTGCGTCGGCATTCATATGGCAATGTGCAACGCAGCGAGAATAATTCCGCTTATGCAGTTTGACGCCAAGCTCTTCAACAAGCTCATGCGTAAAAACAAGGTCATAGCAATCGTAGGCATTCCCGTAATGTTCAAAAAGCTCCTCAAAAGCAAAGACTTTGACGGTCCGTGGCTTAAAAACATCCGCATGATGTTCTGCGGCGGCGACGATTGCTCCGACAACTTCCTTGACGAGTTCAACGCCGTGCTTGAGAAGAACGGCGCACCCGGCAAGCTCCGCCAGGGGTACGGTCTGACCGAGGTCGGCTCCGTATGCACGGTGAACAGCAACTGGGAGTACCGCAGAGGCTCGATAGGCTGGCCGCTTGAAGGCGTAGATGTCCGTATTTGGAATGATGACCATCAGGAAGTCCCCGACGGAGAGGTCGGCGAGATAGTTATCTCCGGGCCTACCATAATGTCCGGCTACTACCATGCCGACGGCACAACGGACGGACTTTACACCGATGAAAACGGCGTAAAATGGGTTCTTTCCGGCGACCTCGGCTACCGCGACCCCACTCCCGACCCCGAAAGCGGCAAGAGATACTTCTACTTCTCCGGACGAAAAAAACGCGTTATCATCATTTCGGGCTACAATATTTATCCCACCGATATTGAAAAGAAGTTGCAGGATAATTTTGCATACATCAAAAACTGCTGCCTTGTAAAGGGCTTCGACGAAAACGGAAAAATGATACTCCGTCTTTATGCGGATCTGCGCGAAAGCGGCGACAAAGCAGTGTTCGAGCGCGAGATGATCTCGTTTATCGAAAAGAATTTCTCACGATTCTCGGTACCGCGCGAGGTCATATTCATGGATAAGCTCCCCGAAACTCCCCTTATGAAGATCGACTTCATGCGGCTGACGCAGAAAACGCCTGCCGACCCCGTTGTTGCGTAAAAGAAATCAGACAGCGGTATTAAAATATACATAACATCTATGTTTTTGTATGATATCCATAACGCCACTTTTGGCGTTATGGATATTTCTTTTTCTTGAACGCCTTTTGTATAATTTGTACAATAACGCGCATGCGTTCAAAAACTTCACCCGTTTTCGGTATGCCAAAGCACATGATTTTTTACAAACACCGCAAACAGTGTATAATTATAATTATTTTTCAAAACTTCTGTTTTTATTGATAAACCGTTAATTTAACCAAACACCTATTGTACTTTTTGTTGGTTACGCGAATATACTTCTCCTGTGAAATATTGTATAATTGTAGCATGTATATATGCGCGGCGGTATTACCTCTGTGTGCGGCAACAAATTAAAGAAAAAGGAGAAAACTCAACATGAAGAAACTCGGCAAAAGATCTCTGTCGGTGCTTCTTGCACTGCTCATGATTTTGACCTCGGTTGCTTCGGCATCGGCTTCTCTCATCGAAACGG
>JAEDGF010000006.1 GCA_016297645.1 Clostridiaceae bacterium | reverse complement strand
CAAAATTTATAAAAAACACACTTCTTTGCCTGCCTCCCGACGCAGAAATTGAAGTGTGTTTTAGTTTTTGTTTACTTTTTATTCCGATTTTTAAGGCGATTGAAACGCTCCGTCATTGCTTTCCTTCGTTCGGCTTCGGCCTTCATATCGGCGGCAAATGTCCCGTCCGGCATTTTTCTGACGACACTGCCGTCGCGTATGCCCTCCGGCAGCAGACTAAGCGAAACGACCGTACGCTCGCCGGAGTCGTTATCCATTACGGCTGAATCGCCTTCGATCCGGTCTATATAGTATAGCATTTTCTTCTCTCCGTTTTCATATTTTTACGCGGCTTCCTTTTCTGCCGACACCGTCTGCGAGTCGGAATAGATAACTATCGTACCCTGTTCATCCGTCCGGAAATATTCGATTCCGCAGCGTTTTAGCAGTTCGGTGGTTTCTTTGTGCGGATGCCCGTACGAATTTCCGGCACCGCAGCTTATAACGGCGTATTTCGGTGACACGGCTTTGAGGAAATCCGCTCCCGTTGATGTCTTGCTGCCGTGATGACCGACTTTGAGAACATCGGCTTTAAGGTCGCTGCCGTTTTCAAGCATCTGCTTTTCGACTTCCTTCTCCGCGTCACCGGTAAACAGGAATCGTGTCTTGCCGTAATCGGCACGCACAACGACGGACATATTGTTGTAGTCCGAGGTTTCTTCAAACGGAGCAAGAATATTCAGTGTCAGCTTGCCTATTTCAAGGACATCGCCTGCCTTAACGGTTATAACCTCGCATTCCGGTTGGTTTTCAAGGCTGTCGAGCATATTCTCGTACACCTTTGAGGTGGGCATATTGAGTTCGCTGAAATCGGTGGTAATGAATTTGTCGATTTTTATTCCGTTGATTATCTCTGCCGCAGCACCCATGTGGTCGGAATGCGGATGCGACACTATGTAGCAGTCGAGCTTCTGAATGCCCCGTGATTTCAGATAACCGAGGACATATCCGGCGTTGACCGCCTCTCCGCCGTCTATCAGAACTGTCGCACCGTCGCATTCGATAAGCTCGCAGTCGCCCTGACCGACATCGAGAAAAGCGACTCTCATTACGCCGTCCGCAGTCGGGTCAAACGCGACGGAGGACTCATTTTTGAAATAACCTATCGCGGCGGCTGCCAAAGCAACGATAGCGATAAGAACGGTTATAAGGTTAGAAAGCCTTCTTTTTGCTTTTACTTTTTGTGCTCTTGTTTTTGCCATATTCTTTTCCCTTTGATGTATTTGCACGGCTGCCGTTTTTTCCGTAACCGGGTACGCCGCCCGGCGAACGCCTGTTTCTGTCCGTCCTGTCGGGCGGGACAAGACACTCCGGTGAAGTACCGATAAGATCGTACCTGCCGACCGCTTTCAGCGCCTTTATAACAAGCGCACGGTTTTTCGGATCAAAGTACTGCATGAGTGCGCGCTGCATTGCCTTCTCCTCGGGCTTTTTCGCGACATAAACGCTTTCGAGCGTGTAAGGATCAAGCTCGGTATAAAACATCGCGGTCGAAATTGTTCCGGGCGTCGGATAGAAATCCTGAACCTGTTCCGGATGCAGCTTTTGCTTTTTTATAAACAGAGCAAGCTCCACCGCATCGTTAAGGTCGCTTCCCGGGTGGGACGACATGAGATAAGGTACAAGGTACTGCTCCTTACCGGCTTTTTTCGACAGCTCAAAATATTTTTTCGAAAAATTGAGGTAAGCTTCTATATGCGGCTTGCCCATTTTGTCGAGAACGGACGCGGAGCAGTGTTCGGGCGCAACTTTGAGTTGTCCGCTTACATGATACTTTACAAGCTCCTTTATAAATTCGTCCGACTTGTCGGCTAACAGGTAGTCAAACCTTATACCGGAACGGATGAACACCTTTTTTACGCCCTTGATTTCACGAAGCGACCGCAGAATGTCTACATACTCTGTATGATCCGCAACAAGATTTTTACACGGAACGGGCGCAAGGCACTTTTTGCCCTTACAAAGTCCGTGCGACTCTTGTGAATTGCACGAGGGGCGTCTGAAATTTGCGGTAGGACCGCCTACATCGTGTATGTATCCCTTAAAACCGGGCTGTTTTGTAAGAAGCTCGGCTTCTCTTATGATACTCTCCTTGCTTCTGGCTACGACATAACGCCCCTGATGAAATGCGATGGAGCAGAAGTTGCAGCCGCCGAAACAGCCGCGGTTATGCGTTACGGAGAATTCCACCTCTTTGATAGCAGGCACTCCGCCCTCTTTTTCGTACATCGGGTGGTATGTACGCATATACGGAAGCTCGTAAACGCTGTCAAGCTCTTCGCTTGTCAAAGGTTCGGCGGGAATATTCTGAACGACCATCTTTTTTCCGTGGCGCTGCTTCAAAACACGCCCCCTGAAAAAGTCCTGTTCATCCTGCTGCAACCGCGCCGCAACGGCATATTCGCGCTTGTTTTCACTCACATTTGTAAAGGAGGGACACTCCACACCCGTAAAGGGGGTTTCCTTTACATCACAGGCATAGCATACTCCCCTTATATCACGCATGGTTTCGGGTGTTTCTCCGTTTCGCAACCTTTCGGCTATTTCAACTACCTGTCTTTCGCCCATGCCGAAAATGAGAAGATCCGCACCGGAAGAGATAAGAATGGACGGGTGAACACTGTCGCTCCAATAGTCGTAATGGGCAAATCGGCGAAGCGACGCTTCAAGTCCGCCGATTACTATCGGGATATCGCCGTATATTTCACGAATTTTTTTACAGTAAACTTCAACTGCCCTGTCGGGGCGTTTCCCGGGCTTTCCTCCGGGCGAATAGGCATCGTCGCTTCTTTTTCTCTTGGCTACCGTATAGTGAGCCACCATCGAATCTATATTTCCGGAGGAAACGAGGAAACCGAGCCGAGGTCGTCCGAACTTGACAAAATCAGCGTCACTGTGCCAATCCGGCTGTGCGCAAAAAGCGACAGTAAAGCCGTTGTGTTCAAGCACGCGCGTTATTATCGCCGCGCCGAAGCTCGGATGATCGACATATGCGTCGCCGCACACATAGACGAAATCGACTTCATCCCAGCCTCGGGCGAGCATATCCTCTTTTGAAACGGGTAAAAACATACTCATTCTCCTGTTCCGTCCGGCGTGTTGTCTGTAAAGCTGTCAGCTTGTCCGTCAGCAGGCAATTTGCCGTCCGTAACATCGCTCGACATTGCGTTCATCTCATACCACTGCTGCTTTGTTATAAGCACTTTACGCGGCTTGCTGCCCTCTGCGGGTCCGACGATTCCGTTTTCTTCAAGCGTATCCATAAGTCTGCCCGCTTTTGCAAAGCCGAGACCGAGATGGCGTTGAAGAGCCGAAATAGAAGCCTTTTCGGGAGTGCCGACAAAAAGCTCGATAGCTTTCATAAGCAGTTCGTCGTTTTTGTCCATTCCCGCAGAGGACGCGCCTGACGCTCCGCCTTTCTTTTTGTTGTCCTCCGCAGCCTGACGGTCTATCTCCTGCTGAACGGTATCGTCATATTCCGCCGCGCCGTTGCCCTTTATAAATGCAACAATTGATTTTCTCTCGTCGTCGGTTATGAATGCGCCCTGCAAACGCGTGGGCTTCGCCTGACCGACGGGATAATAGAGCATATCGCCGTGACCTATGAGCTTTTCCGCGCCACCCTCGTCAATGATGATACGGGAGTCGATCTGCTGCTTGACCATAAGTGCGATACGGCTCGGAATATTTGCCTTGATTACACCCGTGATAACATCGGTGGACGGGCGCTGTGTGGCAATAACGAGGTGCATTCCGGCGGCTCGCGCCATCTGCGCAAGACGCTGAATGGAATCCTCGACCTCGGCAGGCGCTGCGCTCATGAGATCGGCAAGCTCATCTATAACTATTACGATCTGCGGCATTTTCTGCAAGTCGTCACGCTGCTCGCAGAGTGCATTATACGCGCCTATATCTCTTACGCCGTTCGCATTGAGTGTTTTGTATCGGGAGAGCATTTCCGTTACCGCCCATCCGAGAGCGCCGGACGCTTTGCGCGGGTCGCTCACAACAGGAACAAGCAAATGCGGAATTCCGTTGTAGTCGCCGAACTCGACCTGCTTCGGGTCGATAAGAAGCAGCTTGACTTCATCGGGAGAAGCATTATACAGAATGCTTATTATCATGGTGTGAAGGCATATTGATTTACCAGAGCCGGTCGTGCCGGCGACAAGAAGGTGCGGCATTTTCGCGAGATCGCAGTAGACCGGATCGCCGGCAATGTTTTTTCCGAGAGCGACGGTGAGCTTACTTGACGCATTTCTGTACGCTTCGGTGTCTATAACTTCTCTGAAAGTGACTGTTGTCTTGTTCTTGTTCGGTATCTCGATTCCTATTGCGGATTTATTGGGAATAGGTGCTTCTATACGCAGACCGGCAGGTGCAGCCATATGCAGAGCGAGGTCGTCCGAAAGACCCGTAAACTTGCTTATTTTCACTCCGCGCGCGGGGGAAAGCTCGTAGCGTGTAACGGTAGGGCCGGGAACGACATCAACTATGGACGCACTGACATTGAAGCTGTTGAGAGCCTCTATCAGTTTTTCGCCGTTTGCACGCAGCTCACTCGCTTCAAATCCCTGTTTTGCGGGCTTCGGAAGTTGCAGACAGTCAAGCGGAGGATAGCGGTATTCCACTTTGTTCTGTACGGCAAGCCCGTCGTCAAGTTCCGAATTAATTTCTTCGCTTTCGCTGTCGGAAAGCGGCTCTGCGGCGGCTTTTTTGTCAGTGCCGGCAGACGAAACAGGTTCGAGCGGTACGGCACCAAAGGGGTCGTCCGCTGCCGCTATGTCAGCCGGAGCATCGGAAGAACTCAATGAGCTTATACGCTCCGCGTCCTTTTTGCGCGCGTTTACGGCAGCTGCGGCAAAAATATCCTCGGAGCGGTTGAGTTTATCGTAAACATCATTGTCCTCCCGTGTATTCTGCGCGTCTTTTTCCGCTGCTTTCTTTTCGTTCTCGTCGGGCGTTGAAAAGATCATATCAAATACGGACGGCTGACTCACCTTTGCCGCTGTCTTTTCGTCTTTCCTCTTTGCCTTTTCGCGCTCTTTCTCGTGCTGCTTCACATCCTCGGGAGTGATATCCTTGAAATTGCTCTTGTAGAAATCATCGACAACACGGGTGGGGTCGTTGCCCTGAGCAGCTCTCTGCGCACGGTACTCGGCATTTTCACGCCGTTTTCTTTCAATATCCGCTCTCACATTGCCTACGGTTTCGCTCGTTTTTTCGCCGACTCTTATTGCAGGCTCCTTCATGCGGGAGAATACCTTGAAGAGGGTTATTCCGAAAAGGAACATTATGTCGGCGACAAGAAGCAGCGCGCATATCGCGTTTGAAATACCGGTCGAGCCACAAATTGCGAAAACTCCGCCGCCTATAAGCGCACCGACAACTCCGCCCGAAAGCCTGTAAGAGTCGCCGCCGGAGGTGATGTCTTTGTAAACGGTCGATATCGCTTCTCCGAACGATAACTCCGGCAGCTGCGCCGAAACTCTACCGATGTGGATAAAGCCGCATACGATTGCGGCAAATACGAAAATTTCAAACAGCTTGTTCGACTGCCTGCGGCTCGATACTCCGAGTACCATCGTAACCGCCCTGAACAGAATTACAGGGGGAAGAATAAATCCCGTAATTCCGAACACGGCGTAGTAAAACAGGTGGAGCTTATTCCAAAAAGCTCCGTCCGCGCCCGATGCTGCCGCCACTAAAAGCAGCAAAAGCCCCACCACAAAAAGAATCGTTGAAGCGACCTCGCGCCTGCGTATTATCTCCGCAAGCGTTATCTGCGCGTTCTTTTTGCGTGAAGCCGAGCCTTTTTTTGCGCCGCCGCCCTTACCGTTCTTTGCCGGTGCTTTTCTGCTCTGCGTTGTCGTTCTTCTTGTTCCGTTGTTTTGTGCCAAAAACATGATCTCCGTTCAAATTAAAATTCCGGACATATTTTAGCACATATTTCTATTTAAATCAATCGCGTTTGCGCATTATTATCAGTTTTTCGAGTTCGTCGATAGCCTCCGACAAGGTCGCGACCTTGTCAAGAAGCCCTTCTTTTACGGCATCATCCCCTCCGAGTACCGTCCCCATATCGGTGGTCAGAGCGCCGGAATTGAGCATAAGCTCCCTGAATCTCTGCGCCGTAATACGGGAATGCCCGCAGACGAACTCAATGATTCGCTCCTGCATATCATGCAGTATGTCAAACGACTGTTTGGCGGCAAGCGTCAGCCCGTTTGTCCGCACCGGGTGTACCGTAAGAGTCGCACTTTTGGCAACAAGCGAAACATCAGCAGCCGCCGCAAGCGGTATCCCGATGGAATGTGCGCCGCCGAGAACGAGCGACACGACAGGCTTTTTAACCCCCGCAAGCAGCTCCGCGAGTGCAAGCCCCGCCTCGACATCTCCGCCGACGGTATTGAGGATGACGAGTATTCCGTCCGTCTTATCGGAACACTCCGCCGCCACTATCATCGGGATAAGATGCTCGTAGCAGGTCGTCTTATTGTCCTGCGGCAGCTTATAATGTCCTTCTATCTGCCCTATCACCGTAATTACGGCAAATGCCGATCTGCCCGCCCTTACGATTGTCATTCCGTCCTGTACGGAGTCGGTTCGGGAGTCGTCGTTTTTTTCCTCGTTTTTTTCGGATTCTTCGTTCAGCAGTATCATCTTTTCGCCCTCCGTGCTTCATTTTGTCATCACTTTTGGAAATAAGTATTGCCCGCACAAAAAAAATTAAACGCAAAGCACAATATTTGCCTTATATTTATTGACAGCAGGCACCGAAAATATTAAAATATAATGCTGAATAATGTTTTATTTTCGGAGGCTGCTATGGGATACACTCTTTCACAAAAAATAATCAAAAATCACCTTGTTTCGGGCGACATGACACCCGGCAGCGAAATAGGACTGAAAATCGACCAGACTCTTACTCAGGACGCAACCGGTACAATGGCTTATCTGCAACTCGAAGCAATGAATATCCCGAGAGTCAAGACAGAGCTTTCGGTCGCTTATGTCGATCACAACACTCTTCAAAACGGCTTCGAAAACGCCGACGACCACCGTTTCATCCAGTCGGTCGCGGTTAAACGCGGCATAAGATTTTCTCGTCCCGGCAACGGTATCTGCCATCAGGTTCACCTCGAACGGTTCGGCATTCCCGGAAAAACTCTTCTCGGCTCCGACAGCCACACTCCCACGGGCGGCGGAATAGGAATGCTCGCGATGGGCGCGGGCGGACTCGATGTTGCGGTAGCAATGGGCGGCGGCACTTACTATATCCCGATGCCCAAGATGGTAAGAATAACTCTCACGGGCAAGCTCTCCCCGTGGGTAGCAGCAAAGGATATAATTCTCGAAGTGCTTCGCATAATGTCCGTAAAAGGCGGACTCGGCAAGATTATAGAGTATGCCGGCGAGGGCGTTAAGACGCTCTCCGTTCCCGAAAGAGCGACAATAACCAACATGGGCGCGGAACTCGGTGCGACCACATCAATTTTCCCGTCCGATGAAGTGACACGCGAATTTCTTAAAGCGCAGGACAGAGAGTCCGATTTCGTTCCGCTTGAAGCCGACCCCGACGCCGTATACGACGAGGAGATAAGCATCGACCTTTCAAAGCTTGTTCCCCTCGCGGCAATGCCCCATATGCCCGACAAAGTAAAAACAGTTGAGGAGATTGGCAGTATAAAGATCGATCAGGTCTGCATAGGCTCGTGCACAAACTCCTCCCTTTTCGATATGCTCAAAGTTGCGGCTATACTCAAAGGAAAAACGGTAGCTCCGAATGTAAGCCTTTCGATAGCTCCAGGTTCAAAACAGGTACTCTCGATGCTTGCCGAAAACGGCGCTCTTGCGGATATGATAAACGCAGGTGCGAGAATTCTCGAAAGCGCCTGCGGTCCGTGCATAGGCATGGGACAGTCGCCCAATTCCGGCGGAATCTCGCTCAGAACCTTCAACAGGAACTTTGAGGGACGCAGCGGCACGGCAGACGCGGGAATTTATCTCGTAAGCCCCGAGGTCGCGGCGGCCTCGGCTGTTGCGGGCGTACTGACCGACCCGAGAACGCTCGGCGAAATGCCCGTCATAAAAATGCCCTCGCACTTTGAGATAAACGACAACATGGTGGAGCTTCCTCTCCCGTGCGGCGAAGCAGAAAAAGCAAGCGTCATATACGGTCCGAACATAAAGGCTGTTCCGCTCGGACACAAGCTCGAAGATACGATAAAAACGGATGTTATTCTGAAAGTCGGCGACAACATAACCACCGACCATATTATGCCTGCGGGCGCAAAGATACTTCCATACCGTTCAAATGTCCCCTATCTCTCGCAGTTCTGTTTCGGAGTATGCGACAAAACCTTCCCGGTGAGGTGCAAAGAAGCCGGTTCGGGAATAATTGTCGGCGGCGCAAACTACGGTCAGGGCTCATCCCGTGAACACGCGGCTCTCGTTCCGCTCTATCTCGGCATAAGAGCGGTTATCGCGGTTTCATTCGCCCGTATGCACAAGGCTAATCTCATAAATTCCGGCATCATTCCGCTTGTTTTCGCAAATCCGGAGGATTATAACGCCATAGAGCAGGGCGACACACTCGAGCTTCACGACATACGCGCCTGCGTAGAGCATGGCGATACCGTTACGGTAAAGAACATAACAAAGAACACCGAAATCGTCCTCAACGCCGAATTCTCGGACAGAGCGAGAAATATTCTTCTCGCCGGAGGACTGCTCAACTACACCGCCGAGCGGAAATGAAAGGACTGAAACGAAATGTACGAAGAAAAAATCTCCGGTGCGGTCAAAGCGTTTGAAGCGCTTTTGAAGGCACAGCTTGAAAGAAACGACAGAATAAAGGCAACCAAAGATTTTACGGATTACGCAAAGCTCGATAAAATCGTAATAGGCGTTTGCGGCGGCGACGGCATAGGCCCCGTTATAACGGCTGAGTCCGCACGCGTACTTAAATATATACTCGCCGACGAAGTAAAAAGCGGCAAAATAGAATTCAGAAATATTGACGGACTTACCATCGAAAACAGAATAGCGCATATGCAGGCTATTCCCGACGATGTGCTTTCCGAACTGAAAGAGTGTGATGTTATCCTCAAAGGTCCCACCACCACTCCGCAGGCAGGCGACGGACTTCCCAACATAGAAAGCGCAAATGTAGCCATGCGCAAGGCGCTTGACCTTTTCGCAAATGTGCGCCCCGTACGCATTCCCGATGAAGGAATAGACTGGACATTTTTCCGTGAAAACACCGAGGGGGCATATGCCGTCGGCTCGTGCGGAATAAATGTAACGGACGAACTCGCTCTCGACTTTGTCGTTACCACCACCGAAGGCACCGAGAGAATCGCCCGACTTGCGTACAACTACGCGAGAGCAAACAAAAAAGACAGAGTTTCGATAATTCAAAAGGCGAATGTCATCAAGACTACCGACGGCAAGTTCCTCAACATCTGCCGCAGGATCGGCGAGGAATATCCCGAAATCACAACGGACGAATGGTATATTGACATAACCACAGCAAAGCTCATCGACCCCAAGAGAAGAAAGGACTTCAAGGTATTTGTTCTCCCCAACCTCTACGGCGATATAATAACCGACGAAGCTGCGGAATTCCAAGGCGGTGTCGGCACTGCGGGCAGCGCGAACATAGGCAAGAAATATGCCATGTTTGAAGCCATCCACGGTTCAGCACCGAGAATGGTCAAGGAGGGCAGAGCACAGTATGCCGACCCGTGCAGTATGCTGCGTGCTTCCGCAATGCTCCTTTCACACATCGGGTATACCGACAAGAGCGAAAAACTCGACAAAGCTCTTGACATTTGTATGCAGACAGAAAAGAAACTTGTTATTACCGGACGAAGCGACGGCTGTACCTGCGAAGAATTCGGCGATTATGTTATGCAGACGCTTGCTTCCCTCGACGCGGCGGAGAATAAATAATGAAGGACATAAGTGAAATATCGTCGTCCGTAATAGCGCGTCTGCCGCGGTATTACAGATTTTTGTGCGAGCTTCAAAAGAACGGAACCGAGAGAATATCCTCAAAAGAGCTGTCGGCTAAAATGGGGCTTACCGCTTCGCAGATTCGGCAGGACTTCAACTGCTTCGGCGGCTTCGGACAGCAAGGGTACGGCTACAAAACGGAGCAGCTCATAAAAGAGCTTTCCGCCGTTATGGGACTGGACGAACTCAAATCCGCCATTCTTATGGGCGCAGGCAACATGGGACGCGCCGTTGCAAGCCAGATGTCGTTTGAAACGATGGGCTTTTCATTGAAGGCTATTTTCGACAGCGACCCTCTTTTCAAGGGAATGTCACTGAAAGGTCTGCCGATACGAAGCGCCGACGAGCTTGAAGCATGGTGCGCCGAAAACAAGACGGACATGGCAATTCTCTGCATTCCGCAGGAGGCTACTCCTGCCGTTGCGGACAAGCTCGTTATGCTCGGGGTAAACAGCTTTTGGAATTTCTCCCACTATGACATTCACAGTAAGCACCCGTTTGTCAATGTCGCCAATGTCCATTTGAGCGACTCGCTGATGACACTTTCGTACACGATAAAAAATAACGGAAAAGGATAACGAATAATGATTAAAATAGTAAGCCTTGATATTGTCGACCTTATTTCCTTTCCCTCCGGAATTGCGTTTGTCCTCAAAGAAAGCATGGAGGACAACTCGGTCAAGGTATCTTTTTACAGCTTCGACACCGTTTCGCAGTCGATAGCCACCGTAACAAAAAGCGCTTATCTTCTGGCAAAGTTCGGCGCTTCGTATGAGCTTATTGCAAAGCAGCTCGGCGATTATGTTTCGTGTGACACCGCAAAGCTCTGGAACGGACAAACATTTATTATATACTCCACGGGTGAAATCGGCATTTTCGATTCTCAGGGTAATCTGCTGAAAACGGGGGATCTCACCTACCGTGACGCCCCCGCAAGAGATGTCGCACCGGACAACAACTATATATGGAGCGTTGTCCCGTCCAAAAACCTTATAATAAAGTACTCGCTTTTGCAGAACCGCGTTGTAATGCGTATAGGCGGCGACACTTCGACTACTTTCTCAAAACCTGTTGCTATCGCGGAATATGACCGGTGCCTCTATGTGTGCAATCAGGATACCTGCAAGATCAAACGCGTCAGGCTCTCGGACTTCTCCGTTGAGGACTACAAGGAGTTTGACGAACCGGTATATAAGTACCTCCGGTCGGTAAATCACGAGTTCGTTGTTCTCGCTTCCGGTGTATATATGCTTTAAAACGAATAAATCACGGAGATTTTGTATAATATGACGAAATCTCCGTTTTTTATAAAAAAAACCTTTACAACCCCTTTTTTGTGTGATATCATTAGCGCAATAAATCTTTAAGGAACGGCACAGAGAGGCCGGCAAGATACAAAACACAGTGATTCTGTGCCATATTGCAGTATACTACGATCTTGCCATACCATGTGCGGCAGGGTCTTTTTTTTGTGCAAAAATATATTTTCCTCTCTTTCGGAGGCTGAAAAAAATGACATTCAAATCGACGCTTCTTGATGAAGCAGCCGTAGGCAGAGCACTCAGGCGCATTTCATACGAGATATGCGAAAAAAACCACGGTACGGAAAACCTTTGTATCGTCGGGATAAAACGCAGAGGTGTCTGCGTGGCAAAAGAAATTCAGCATAACATTCGGAAAAACGAAGGCGTTGAAGTTCCGGTAGGCGTACTCGACATAACATTTTACCGCGACGACCTGTCGGAGCAGAGCGGCTTTCCTACCGTAAACGACACAGTGGTACCGTTTGACATAACCGACAAAACCGTAATTCTCGCAGACGATGTAATTTTCACGGGGCGCACGGTCAGAGCCGCGATAGACGCGCTGTTTGCACTGGGCAGACCCAAGAAGATACAGTTCGCGGCGCTTATAGACAGAGGACACCGCGAGCTTCCCATAAAAGCGGACTATGTGGGCAAAAATGTCCCCACTTCACTCTCGGAAATAATAAAGGTAACTTTCCCGGAGTACGACAACTGCGATATAGCGGTGTCACTTTACAGTAAATAAAGCGAAAGCTTTAATATAACAACGGAGGTACAATCCATGAAACTGATCTACAATGTCCAGGACAAGCCGAAATTCGGGCAACTGCTCGTATTCGGATTCCAGCAGGTGCTTGCAATTCTCGCAGCTACCATCGCCGTTCCCACAATTATAGGAAACGGAATGTCGCAGTCGGCTGCGCTGTTCGGTGCAGGTGTCGGCACAATCGTCTATCTTCTTTTCACTAAATTCAAAAGCCCCGTTTTCCTCGGCTCATCGTTCGCCTTCATCGGCTCAATGTTCGCAGCATTCAGCGGTGCGGCAGCCGAATCGACACTCGGTCACTTCGGACTTATCTTAGGCTCCGTTTTCGCCGGTCTTGTCTATGTCGTAATCGCAATCGCGGTCAAATTCGCCGGAGTTAAATGGATAGACAAACTTATGCCTGCCGTTGTTATAGGCCCCACGGTTTCGATAATCGGTCTTTCGCTTGCCGGCAACGCAGTAAGCGACCTCACACTCGGTAAGGTTATGACGGAGGTTGCCTCTCAGACTATCGAGAACGGACAGATCGTTGAAACCACTTCGCTCGTTTCCGCCGCAAACCCCTATGTAGCTCTTATCTGCGGACTTGTCACACTGTTCACAGTCGTCATCTGCTCCGTTTACGGCAAAAAGATGACAAAGCTCATCCCATTCATAATCGGTATCCTTGCAGGATATGTAGTCGCTGCGATCTTCACCGTAATAGGCATAAAGACCGACAACACCGCACTTCAAGTTATCGACTTCACGGTATTCCACGGCATGAAGTTCTTCTCGATTCCCGATTTCACATTCGCAAAAGCCTTAACCGACATAAAGCAGGTCAATCCACAGTATATTGCAACCGTAGCCGTTGCGTACATTCCCGTAGCGTTCGTAGTATTCGCAGAACACATTGCAGACCACAAGAACCTCTCCTCCGTCATTGAAAAAGACCTCCTCAAAGAGCCCGGACTTCACAGAACACTCCTCGGCGACGGCGTAGGCTCGATAGCCGGTTCTCTCTTCGGCGGCTGCCCCAACACCACCTACGGCGAATCGGTCGGCTGTGTTGCAATAACCGGAAACGCTTCGGTAGTAACCATTCTTGCAACAGCCGTAATGTGCATGGTAATCTCCTTTTTCGGACCGTTTGTAACCTTCCTTGCAAGTATCCCCAACTGCGTAATGGGCGGCGTGTGCATAACCCTGTACGGCTTCATCGCGGTAAGCGGACTTAAAATGATTCAGGATGTTGACCTCGGCGAAAACAGAAACCTCTTTGTAGTTGCGGTCATACTCATCTGCGGTATCGGCGGACTTACCGTAAGCTTCGGCAAGGTAACTCTCACCTCCGTTGCCTGCGCACTTATCCTCGGCATTTTCACAAACCTTATAGTACCTCATAAGGCTACCGACAAGGTTGAGCTTGAGGCATAAATCCGATACATAACAAGCAATAACACTTCAAGCGGCTGTCCTGAAAAACAGCCGTTTCTTTTTTTTGCAGACAGCCCCGAAAACACATTCCGTATTTGACACGGTGCTTATACTTGTGATAATATATCGTTGAACACAAACGAAAGGATATGGCTATTATGACGCATTACATAAAAAACGAATTTCTCACGGTGGGCGTAAAGGAATACGGCTGCGAACTCACCTCGGTAAAATCGAACAAGGACGGATATGAGTTTCTCTGGCAGGGCGATGAAAGCGTCTGGTACGGTCAGTCGCCTATTCTTTTTCCCATTGTCGGCAGACTTATTGATGATAAATACACATTAAACGGCACAGAATATACAATGCCGAAACACGGTTTTGCCCGTAAGACAGACTGGACGCTTCTCGAAAAGGACGAGGACACGATGTCGTTTATTCTGTCCGAGAGCGAAGAAACGCTCAAAAAGTACCCCTACGCGTTTGACCTTATCGTAACCTTTTCACTCGACGGCAATTCCCTGAGAGTCAACCATGCGGTGGTCAACAAAAACGAAAAGGTAATGTATTTTTCACTCGGCGCGCACCCGGGCTTTAACTGCAAGATCGGCGACACACTCCGCTTCGACGAAAAAGAAACGCTTTCCACCGAAAAAATCGACCTCGTCCGTTCGCTGCGCCTGCCGCAGACTTATCCCGTACTCAATGACGAAACGGACATAACGATAACGGAGCATATCTTCGACGAGGACGCACTCATTCTCCACGGAATAAAATCGAAGCACATCAGCCTTATAAAACAGGACGATCCGCACACCGTCAAATTTGATATGGGCGACTCCCCCTATCTCGGAATATGGGCAAAGCCCGGCGCTCCGTATGTCTGCATCGAACCGTGGTTCGGCGTGAACGATTCCGGGGAAAAGAAGGACGATTTTTCGAAAAAAGACGCGATAAACGCCCTCGCGCCCGAAGATATTTTCAATTTTGCATGGACAGCCGAGTTTACCCTCTGATTGCTTATTGACAATCGAAAGCGAAAGCAATATAATATAAGTGCAGTGAAAAATACGGAGGTGTTTAACACGGATTCTTTTGCACCCGATGTTCTCACCGTTGCCGATGAAAACGGACAGGATGTTCGATTCGAAATCCTCGACAGCATCGACGACGCAAACGGCACAAGAATACTTGCCGTAGTTCCCGTTTTTGAAAGCAGCGATGATATACTCAACGACATGGGCGAATTTGACATCGTAAAGCTCCGTGAAGAAGACGAAGGCTTTGTCCTTGCTCCGATTGACGACGAAAAGGAACTGAAAAAACTGCAAAAGCTTTTCGAAAAGCGTATTGAAGAAAAGCTCTATCAAGATTAAATACCGTGCAATTCGGTATTTCACCCTGCTTTGTACGCCGGCTTCGGCCATATTAACCCAACACACTTTTTTAAGGGAATTCTGATCACTCTTTGCGAGGATTGCAGACCTCCCGGTTTTCACCGGACGAAGGGAGCGTGAGCCGCAAAGGAGAATACCCACCTGCTTTTATGCAGGTTATTATCGCCGGGCAGCGGCAAAGCGGGGCTTTTTCAATAAAAAATCATGTAAGTCCTGCACGGATTTTTCCACGCGGGGCTTATTTATGTAAATTTGCAAAAATGACCCAAGGAGGATAATATGACGCCGTACTTACTGACAAAACACATTACGCGCAGAGCCTCATTCCACAAGATTACCGATGAGTGCGTTCCTAAGGAGCTGCTCACGATAAAAAACGAGGTCCCTTCCCTTTCCGATTTTCCGTATCCGCTGCCTTCTGCGAAAAGCGATTATACTGCGCAAGCAAAGGGCAACGGCGACATAATGTGGTATGCCGGCAAGACCGGTGTCACGCGTTACGATCCTCACGGCAAAAGCATTGAAGAAAAAATAATGTATTTCAGCGCGCACCGTTATCTGCCGTACAAAGCCGTTGACGCTATTCTGCCGGACGGAACGGGACTGTGGGCAAAATGCGGAGAGGATGTTTCGCACATCGAATTTATGGTGCTTTCCTCCGAGCAAAAAGCGGAAATACTTCTCAAAGAAACAAACGAGTTTGTAATGCGCCGCGGAATGGTAAGCCAGCGCCACCTGAGAGAATTCAGAAACTACGAGTCGCGCGAGGATTACGCCTCCTGTGACAACGACGGTCTTTTCACCTCAGGCTATGCCGTTGCCGAAATGTACCGTTATGCAACGCTCAAAAGAGAACTCGGTGCGAACCACGAAAGAACGCTTGACGCAAGAAAAAATGCGACAAAAGCGTGTGAAGCGTGCCTTCTTCTGATGTACATTCACGGCCGTCCGGAGGGCTTTATCGCCCGTTCTTATCATGTCACTGGCGAACCCGTCCCCAATGACGGAATATTCTACAAGCGCTCCGGCAAAACAGCGCGCTGTGTTTATACCGACTACGCGCAGGAGAACGGCAGAGTCGGTGAAGAAGTCCCCTGTGACTACCCGATTCCGGACAGGCTTGCAGCGCTTTACCGTTCACTCGGCTACAATGACGACGATATAACATATAAAGCGGACACGAGCAGCGACGAGGTAACGGGTCATTTTCTGCAAATGAAAACAGCCCACGACATTCTCGCACCCGAGGACCCCGAGCTGGACGAGCTTATCAAGGATGCCTGCACAAGGACGATGAAGCACATAATCGACCACGGTTATGAGTTCTGCGAATCCTCGGGCAAGCCTACGACATGGGCAAAATGGAGTATGCGTTATTTCACGAATGACCCGATAGGCTATGTCGACGCGCCGCTCAATTCCGCCGAGCTTCTCGCCTATCTTAAAATAACGATGCACATCACAGGTGAATCGGGAATATGGCAAGAAACCTACGACAAGCTTATAAGTGAAGGCTACGCCGACCTCGGACTTCTGCACTACGACAGATTTTTCCAGGGAGCAATGCGCGAAGGCGTTGCGCCCGAGGAGGATCTGATGTACGGCGACAATATGCTTGCCCTTATGACATACTGGATGCTGTGTACTCTCGAAAAGGACGAAACGCTTCTCGCAAAGTATCGCGCGGCATTCAAAACATGGAGCGGACTCATTCTCAGAGAACACACCCCGGGGTATGACTTTATGTATATGCTCAGCGTTCCGGACGCCGAAATCGACCTTGAAAAAGACGCCAAATGGTTCAAGCATTTCGAATGTAACCGCCTTACCTCCTCCGTAAACGCGAAACGCCACGATGTTGCGCTCAAACAGCGCAGAAACCGCAGCGAAAAAGAATTTTTTGAGGTGTCGGCACTGCTTTGGCCCAACGAACGGGCAATTTCAAAGTTTGACCGCAATCCGTATTATCTCACTTCCAACACCGACAAGGGCGGCACGATCGAAAGCTGTTATATTTACACCTATGCCTACTGGATAGGCCGCTACTACGGTATTATTGCCGAGGAGGACGCACAATGAAATACATAGCAACAGTAAGCTCGACCGACCGCGAAATACTTTCCGGCATAATGGCAAAGATGGAAAAAAACGGCAATTTTAAGGTAAACGGTCTGTACGCCGCCGACCTTATGCAAATTGAAAAATCGGATTCCGAGCTTTTCAAAGATATAGCCGAAATGATAAAATCCGGCAGATGGTGTCCCTTTGCAGGCGCATTCAAAGCCGGCGCGTCCCCGAACTCCGTATCACTTATAAAAAGCTGCCTGTATTCCGCAGATTATTTCAAAAGAAAGTTCGGCACTGAATACAAGGTCTTTCACGGCAAAAGCATCGGCTGCAACTCCTTTGCGCAGACAGTCTATTCCTCTCTTTTCGACTCGGCTGTCCTCGATGATGAGAAAAACAGTTTTTGGCTCAGCTGCTCCGACGGATTCCGGACGCTTGTCTTTGCCGCCGACAACACGATAGAAGCCGAAAAATGCGATGACGAATTTATTTTCGAAAACGAATTTGAAACATATGAGGAGCATTCGGAAGCACTGTTTTCTTCCGCTTTGAACCTCAAAACCGTTCATGTTCCGTTCTCTTTTGACGAGCCGGACAAAAATCAGGCAATTCTCCTTAACGCCGAAAAAACGGGAGTATATTCCGACACAAAGAACACGGAGGAACTGCAAAACGCATGGATATCTCTTCTCACAGACGGCGATACCTCCTGCTGTTTTTCCGAAGCGTACAAAGACGAAAAACCGACAGGCGCTGACGATATATTCAAAGTATGCGGCGACGGAGTCGAGCTTTCCGAAATCAAATACGCCGAGGACGGCAGCGGAGATGTTGTTATCAGAGTAAGAGAAACCGGGGGAGCAGAGCTGGGCGCATATATTATGTGCGACAAGCTCAACGCAGGCTTCCGCTTTGAAATAATGCCGTACGAAATACAGACCTTCCGCATACGCGGCGACGGAACCGGTACGGTTTCGGAAATATACATCTGTGAATAAAAAGCCGTTTACGGCGCCGCAAGCACAGAAAATCAAATAAACCCGTAAATAACGGTCGATAAAACAGCAGAACGCCTCGAATTATCTTCGAGGCGTTCTGCTGTAAAAAGGAATACAAAAAAATGAAAAGCCAACAGATTCCGAAGCGCCGTTTACTCGTTTTTTCCAAGGGGGGAGAAAGAACAGTTAACATTTTGCTGCTCCGGAAATCAGCTTCATTACAATTATATTATTTAACACAAACAATGTCAACAAACAATAAACAACTGCAATGTTATATTGCAGATAATATGCAAACAAAAAGTTGTTTCCAAAACATTTTATCGGCATATTGTCGGCAAA
The DNA here is from genome assembly GCA_016297645.1 of Clostridiaceae bacterium. Classification (GTDB taxonomy): domain Bacteria; phylum Bacillota; class Clostridia; order Oscillospirales; family Acutalibacteraceae; genus RUG806. Next base: position 22,342 of record JAEDGF010000006.1, on the reverse strand, counting down.
AAAAATTCAAAAGGCACTGAAAAAAGACGAATCGTTTACAGACTTACGGGATTCATTATTCTTTTTCAAGCTCTATACGCCAGAAAACGACCTGCTTTCTCTTGTGGGTGTATGTAATATACAGTGTATCGTTTCTGCAAACAACGGCGGGGTAAGAAAACTCGCCGCGACCCGCTTCAAGCTTCATTATTTCGGTAAAATGCTTTCCGTTGTCGGTTGAAACGGCAAGCGAAAGCGGATAACGAACGCCCCAGTTTACATCGACGGGGTTATAGATAAGCCATATTCTGCCGAGGCTGTCGGTGTCGCAGTCAATACCGCTGTTGTTGTTCGGCAGACGCGTGCGGTAAGGTTTCAGCCACGATATGCCGTCGTCAAAAGAACTGCTTCTGTAAATTGCACCCTTATCCGAACGCATAAAGCAGTGTACTCCTCCGTCTTTCGAACGCCAAAGCGACGGCTGAATAAGCCCTGCATACGCGCCCTTGTACTTCGGGCGCTCCATATATCCCGAGTTGTACCATGTCGTACCGTCGTCGTCCGAAATATCGACAAACGGTATCCATTTTTTATTCTGTTCTGTGGACGCGGGCGCAAGCAAACGCCCGTCGGGCAAACGCAAACACTTATTTTTGACAGGACCTCTTCCGCCGGACACATCCCCCGGGACAAGTTCGCGGGGCTTTGAAATCACTTCGCCGCTGCGCGAAAGAATAACATATCTCGTAGTCCAATCGGGTATCTCGCTGCCGTACTTGTAAAACAGCACAATTTCGCCGTTTTGCTTTTCATACAGTACCGGATTCCAGTGCGGGACGGGAACATCCTCCGACACAAGCTCAGGTGCGCTCCACTTTCCGTCTGTGCCGCGCACGGAGAGAAAAATTCCTACGCTGTCGTCCCCTTCTCTTTTTCCGCCGAACCACGCGGCAAGCACCTTCCCGTCACCGAGCGGAAGAACGGTTGAAGCGTGACATGCGGCGGTCACGCTGTCTTTTTCGAATATAAATTCCTTTTCGGCTTTTTTGATCATTTGAGAATTCCCTCCCTGTTCCTGAACCAATAATATCATTTCTTGTTTAGTTAGGCAAGAAAAAAGAGCGGACACACAAAAACCGCTCTGTTTTTCGAGGAAACACACATTTAACACTCATTTCATTTACAAGGAGATTATACACCGCATTTTTCCGTTTATTACAAAGATGTAATATTTGTCCGATATTATGTAACTATCGGCAGAAAACTTTTTGCACTGTCAAAATAGACAAAAACAACCTGCATTTTTTGTGCTAAACAAAAAATTTTTGCAATTATTGCTTACCGTCTTTTTCGTTCACGGATTGTTAACATTTGTATTTTATAATTTTTACATATTTTTAAAGGAGTAACTCGATATGGCACAAACTCGACGATTTATTGCCTGCATTCTGACAGTCATAATGCTGTCGTCAATCATGGCGCCGTTATCCCTCGCAGCCGCACTCGATGAAAGCTGTTCTGTTCCGCCCACAATTGTTATCCCCGGTATTTTTCAGTCGGATGTAAAAATGTACGACGAAAACGGGAATGTAATGCTCAATTCCGACGGCGAACCGTACAAGAAGCCTTTCTTCACAGAAGCAACAAACGACATTGTCAAGGATGCGCTTGAAAACGCCCTTTTGCCCATTGCAAAAATGGTCATCACACAGCGCGACAGGGACAACAAGAGCGCACAGGCAATAGCCGATGTTCTCGGAAGATCGCTTCTCGGCAATGTTAAGGCAGACAAAAACGGCAATACGATAAAAAACATCAAGGCTGCCGATTATAACACCGCCCTTTCCAATCTGAGCGAAGCTGACAGAAATTATGCGCTTGATCAGATACCGCTCAATGCGTTTGCGGACGAGGTCGGGCTTGACCATCTCTACTTTTTCTCGTATGTTTCAACGGGCAATCTTATTGCAACGGCAAACCGCCTTTACGACCTTATTCAGACGGCAAAGAAAGAGTCGGGACACGACAAGGTCAATCTTCTCCCGATAAGCCAGGGCGGCTCGATATTCAACGCGCTTATGCAGCTCTACCGCGACAAAGGACTTGAATTTTCGGACGATGTCAACAGGGTCTGCTTTATTGTTCCCGCTGCGGACGGCGCTGCCGTACTCGGCGACATTTACAGATACGGTCTGCTCGACGACGCAGACGCGCTCTACGGTTATATGTTCCCGTCACTGCTCGACGATGATCAGCAGGCTCTCGCATATCTCGTAAATATCATCCTCAGGATACTGCCGAGCGCCAATGTAAACGCGATACTCGATCTCGCCGTTGACACGCTTATTGAGGATTACCTCGAAAACATCACCTGTCTGTGGGCGCTGATACCGTCCGGCGACTACCCCGCCTGCCGTGAAAAATACCTTTCGGACAGCGACAGCACCGAAATCGTAAAGCAGACGGACTGGTATTATAACGCTCAGCTGAACCACCGCTCGTATATCCTCGAAGAAAAGGAAAAGGGCGTTGAGTTCTTCGACATCGTCGACTACAACTATCCCCTCTACAAAATTTGCGATTCTTGGGACAAGGTCAACGCCGACGGCATAATACATGCCGATTCCGAGTCGTTCGGTGCAGCGACTGCGGCGGTGGATGTCCCGCTTGCCGATGATTACTCACCCGAGAAAAGCTACTGCACGAACGCTTCGCATAATCATTTTGACGCGGACAGACTTGTTGACGCGTCTGCCGGAATTCTGTGCGAAACGACATTCTTCTTCAAGGGTCAGGATCATGAAACGACTGCAAGAAACAGTGTTATAATCCGCCTTGCGACAAAAATTCTTTCGGACAACACTTTTTCCGATGTTTACTCCGATCCCGCTTTTCCGCAATTCAATTTCGCCCGTGATTCCCGCGATTTTGAAGATTATTTAGCTTATTGGAGAAGTTTCGACCGTTCAGCGCTCACTCCCGAGAACCGCGAAAAGCTTGAAAACGCTTTGGCATCCGCCGAAGCCGCAGTAAACAGCACATATATGCCGACAGAAGAGTTCGACAAAATAAAAGACGACTTTTACTCGGCAGTTTACGAAATACAAAACGGCTCGCCCGAGCCGGAGGAAACCCCGGACAGATTCCTTGAATTTGTCACCAAACTCTTAAAGTGGTACAGCGAGCTTCTGCTGAAATTATTCGGCTCGAAGGGCTGGCACGATATAATATTCCCTAAATTCAGTTGCGGAGGAAAATAAATAATGTATACAACAATCACAAACCTTTTCTACAAACTCCTTGTCCTTCTTCTGTCGATTTCCGTCGGCTGCGCAGGAGGAAGCGTTGCACCGTCAACCGACGCTCCCATCGCTTCCGAAAACGCAGACGAATGCAAAATGACCGCCGTTTTGTGGGCTGACATGCAGATTTCCGACTATCTTCTCAGCAGGAACGAACCGATGAAGGCTGCCTGCCTTGACATTGCAAACGCAACGGGAAAAATAGACGCACTTGCAATGGTCGGCGACATTGCTGAAAACGGCAAAGGCTCCGAATACAGAGTTATTCTCGATAACCTCAACATGTTCAAGGGCAAGGTTGATAATATCCTCCCTGCTACCGGAAACCATGACATAAGGCTCCGCCTTTTCTCGAATACAGTCAAGACTTTCTCGGAGTTTTCTTCAAGCGTAAACGAGTCGCTTAATCTTGATAAGCTCTACTATTCATATGAAGTCAACGGCTACAAGTTCATCGTTCTCGGCAGCACACGCACAGAGTTCGAAGAAGCATACATAAACGAAACCGAGCTTAACTGGCTTGATTCCGAGCTTAAATCGGCTACCGAAAACGGACTTCCCGTCTTCGTTCTTCTCCACCAGCCGCTTAAATTCACACACAACCTCCCCGACGCATGGGGTTCACCCATCAAATCCGCAGGCTCTGTCGGCGCACAGTCGGACGATCTTAAAAGAATTATGAGCGGATATAAGAATGTTTTCCTTATCACCGGTCACCTTCACTCCGGTTTTGCTTCATACACCTATGAAGAAATCGACGGCATCCACGGCGTTAACCTTCCCTCGCTCACTATCGCAGGCGACGGCTATGCACATACCGGCACGGGTCTTGTAATGGAAGTTTACGGCGATACCGTAAAATTCAGAGCAAGAGATTTCTCGAAGGGCGAATATCTTCCCCAGTTTGATATGGAGTACACCATCGTAAAATAAGTACACTGTTGTGAAAAAAGACAAAGCAGTGTAAATTTGAATTAAACACCCCTTTCCGCCGCAGCACGGTCTGCGGCGGTTTTTTATATCGGCTTAATTCAAAAATATTGTGCCATAAAACTTTTTTTGAATTTCATTCTATCCGGTATTTTGAACCGGCTGATGTCAACGCTTTTTTTCGACAAATTCCGTTTTGACATTTCTTTCCTGCCGTTTTTTTGTTCAGATTCATATCTAAACAAAATGTGCGGCCAAATCGGTTTTACTATCTTCCTCAGTCTGTTTTTTATCATTTGCAAAAAAAGTGCTTGACAAACACATCTCGTAATGATACAATAAACAGCGTTCCGCGGGTGTAGTTCAGCGGTAGAATCCCAGCCTTCCAAGCTGGTCGTGTGGGTTCGACTCCCATCACCCGCTCCAAGTTAACGACGATTTTCGAAAGAAAATCGTCGTTTCATTTTAGTCTTTTCGCGTTGCTAAGTCTTTTCTGCTTTGAAATTTTCTTTTTTTGCTGACGCGCAGCATAACTAAAAAAATAAGATTTCCAAAAAGGCTTGACAATCCGAGAGCATAATGATATAATGTCAACCGTTGTCGATGAGCCGTTGCGACTAACCATAAGAACAGCAGTTCGGTTCGGCAACCGCGAAAGCGTTATATGCGTTTGTAGCTCAGGTGGATAGAGCAACTGCCTTCTAAGCAGTGGGTCAGGGGTTCGAGTCCCTTCAAGCGCGCCACCGAAAAAAGCATCTGTTCGTCACAGGTGCTTTTTATTTTTCCTGATTCGGGACTTTTTATTTTACGCATTGCAGTTTTTTCCGTCTTGCAGATGATTTTTTGTTTTTCCGCATTGCAAACACTATTTTTCGGCTTGCAGGTAATTTTTATTTCAAGAGTTTTTCTTATTGCAGATATTTTTTTGGCTTCCGTATTTGATTTTATTATAAAAAAACGCGTTTATCGTACACCGGCAGCTTGCGGCAGCTGCACACGGCGGCGTAAACGCGTTTTTGTTATTCGACAAAGGCTTTTAGAGTTTAACTGCGCAATAGGTTATGTACCCGGAAGGGTAAGCTTCATAAAGAACGCCTATTTTTCCGTCCGGCAGAACGCAGCAAGAGGAATATGCGAAGAAATCGGCGAACCTGCCGAAGGACGCGTACTTACCGGAATCTTTCAGGTTGTACGACTTTATGAATTTTATTCCCTTATTCTCAATATGCCCTAAAAACAGACAGCCGTCGGTACGGGTAGTATCTCTGCCGTTATGTCCGGTGGGCGTAACAAGCACCATATAGAAGCCGTCATTTTTCAATCCGTCAGGCAGAGCCTGTTCGGGGGGAAGCATAATTACGGAGCGCTGACACTGAGGAGAGTGTATCTTCGTGTTCGGCAGCTTTAAAAAGCTCTCGCCGCCGTCCTGCGAAACACTCAGAGGAATGTTGCCGCCTCCCTTCGGTCTGCCGAAGCAGAATATCTTGCCGTCGGGGGTTTCAACGAGCTGACACTCGTCAATATTTTTACAATCGCCCGAAATATTTTTTCGCCAAGTTTTACCGTTGTCGTCACTTATAATGACATACGCTCCCCTGTCGAGCGAATAGACGGGTGCAAGCATTCTGCCCGCGAAGTCATGTTGTTTCAGCGCAATGCCTATTCCGGGCGTAACTCCGAGAAACAAGCCGTCGGAGTTGTCCTTTATTCCGGCGTTCAAATCGACGGGTTGAGTAAAGGTATCGCCGCCGTCATAGCTTTCAAGCCTGAAAATAAACGAAGTTACCGTACTTCTCAGCGGCGCGGCGGAGGTTTCCACACATAGCGCAGAACCGTCCGTATCGAGCATTTCCCATTTTTGGACAAAAGCAGGGGTATCGTACGAGAACTCGGGCTTCCCTTTGCTCAGATATATGTTGCCGACATAAATGTCGTGTCCTTCATTGTTTTCGGGGACAAGCGGCGGAAACTTTGTAACATATTCCCCCTCCCCGACAGCATAATACATATCACCGTAGGTCGCAAAGGACAGCGCCGGATTATGACGCTTCGGAACATAATATCTTGTTTTCGCACCGTTATCATCATACACAAAGCCGTCCTCGCGAAGAGTAAAAACGCGGTCGTCCTTATACGGCTTTTTATCGAGGGCGGAGCGGCTCGTATGGAGCGCGAGGTACTTTTTTCCGTCGACCTCAACATATCCGCTGCCGTTTTCAAGCAGCTTCCGGTTATCAAGTCCCTTGCATTCCGGGAAAAAATCGACAAGCATAACGATTTTACCGGTAGGCGCTTCGATCATCAGTGGATCAATACAAAATGATGAACTGTATTCTTCGGCAGAGTACGGATATTTACGGACGGGCGGTGAGAAGATCGTTTTCAGCGCACCGAAGGTATTGCCGCCGTCGAGACTTATCCGCGCCGCAATTTCAATTCTGCCACTGTCTGCTCCGCACGAGGCTTTATCGGCTACGGCTACAACTCTGCCGGCAAATTCCCCGTTTTTCAGGCAGAGAAGCGACGGTATTCTGTTGTCCGCCATGATATACGCCTTTTCTTTTTCACTTACAAAAGGCAAAAAATTACGGTTGTTTTTCCCGACAAAAACAGGGGTATCGGATATCATCTATTCTCCTCTTTTCTTGTTTCGATTTTTTACCATTTTATCACTCCGGTTATTAAAAAACAAGTAAAATCTGTTGCATATCTTACTTTGCCGTGCTAAAATGAGAATGTATTTTTTTCAAAAGAGGGTTTCAAAAATGAAACAGAGCAACAAAAAGAAAAATGCGGTACAGGCTGTGAAGTTTGCACTTTTCTCCTGCTCGGCAGGTGTAATTCAGCTCGGCAGCTTTACTCTGATGAACGAAGTGCTTCTTAAAACAGACTTCATAGCAAGGATGATGTCGGAACACCCGGGCTTTGCAAAAATCATGCAGAACGAGTACGGTCCGATTTATCTTATCGCGCTTATACTCTCGGTTTTATGGAATTTCACAATTAACAGAAAATTCACCTTCAAATCCGCAGCAAACATTCCGATAGCAATGTTAAAGGTTTTCGGATATTATCTTGTATTTACCCCGGTTTCAACGATAATCGGCAACTACTGCACGGCAAAATTTGCGTCGTTCGGCGGGATCGAATATGTTGTTCTTGTCATTACAATGCTCTGCAATATGATAACCGAGTTCCTTTTCTGCAAATTTGTCGTTTACAGAAATCAGGAGGACACGGCAGTTAAAGAGAAAAAGTAAAAACCGCTCCCATTCATGGCGGCGGAAGGACTTCAAACTCACCCGCAAACACACCCGAATCACGGAAAGCACCGAAAATAACTCCGGTCAAGGCAGAGAAAAAAGTGAAAAGGACGGATAGTTTTTATAAAATAATTCGCTTTTTTGCGTTTATTTCTTTGCACCCCGCGCTTTATCGGAAAAAGGGCTTGCCGAAACACCCGACGATATTATATAATGTCTTGTGCAGTATGCAAAAACGGCATCGCCGCACAAAACGATAAAAATACAGCTTCGTTCCCGGTTTCGGAGAAGAAAAACCGTCTGCATTTTTTAGTTTCACCGCCTGAAAAAAAACGGCTGCGGCATAAAGAGGAAAGGAATGTAATATGACCAATATTACGGCACTGCTTATGAGCATTATAACAACGCTTTCACTTTTTTTCGGTACTCTCGGCAGCTCCGATTATGCCCGTCAGACAGGTCTTGCGGAAGCAATAAAGGCATCAATCAAGAGGGACGAAATCACTGCTTCGTCGTTCGTTGGCGAAGTCGATGATTACAAATGGAGTCCGGACAAAGAATACTCACTTGACGACACGGTTGTTCTCAAAAAAGAGCGCGGCAAGGATTTTATCATTCTCAATCTTGCGGATGTCCATTTTTCGGACTACGACTACCGCGCATGGTACGCCTTTGACGGTACGGCGACAATAAAAAGACTGGTTGCGACCGTAAAACCCGACCTTATCACCGTTTCCGGCGATATAGTCTGCGGAAAATCCTCGCGTTACGCGATTGCCCGTTTTACGGATCTTATGGAGAGCTTCGGCATTCCGTGGGCACCTGTCTTCGGCAATCACGACAAAGAAGCAAACTGCGACATAAACTATCTTGCCGATGTTATGATGAAGAGTCCGCACTGCGTAATGCAGAAGGGCGACCCGGCAATGGGTGTCGGCAACTACATAATAAATATCTGCGAAGATGACGGCAGCGGCGAACTTATTCCGGTAGAGTCACTCATCATGTACTACTGCCGCACGCCCGACGCAGGCACACTCAAAGCGTGGTACGCATGGGCTGCCGACGGCATAAACAAAATAAGCGGAGGCAAAGCCGAAACCTTTGTTGTGGCGCACATTCCCCTCCCCGAATACATCGAAGCATATGACAAGGCGTGGAATGCAGAGAAAAACTGCTGGAATGACGGCTACAAGGCTTACGGTGAGCTTCACGAGAAAATTTGTATCGACTACGACGCAGACGGGAAACCCGTTCTCGAAGGATTCTTCGATGAATTAAAAGCGCACGGAACGAAGTATTTCTTTTGCAGCCACGACCATATGAATGACTTTTCGCTTGAATACGAGGGCATTCGCCTGACATACATGATGAAGCTCGGCTTCGGCTCCGGCTTCCAGCCAGGCTTCAACGGCGGCACGGTCATTCGCGTCGGCGACAACGGCATTAACAGAATAACGCACAAAACACTGTCAATCGGTATCCTCAAAGATATCGTTGATATAGACACTCTTAAATAAAGGAGAAGGGAAAATGGAAGTATTTTCTAAAATTTTTGCAATGATTCAGGCACTCATCATCATGATTTGCCCTTGCATGAATTATTCTGTCCGTTCGGAAGCTGATATCAAGCTCAACGCCGCTATCATCTCCGATGTTCACATTGACACACGCCTTCCCTGCGGCAAGGCTCTTTTGGCAAAGGCGTTCAAGGATATGAACAAGTGCACCACTCCCGTAGACGCAGCAATCGTCACGGGCGACCTTACCAACTACGGCGACGAGGCTTCGATCATCGACTATTTCAAGATCTTTTCCGAAAACAGCAACGCCGCAGCAAAGATCTCTGCCATGGGCAACCATGATATCGGTCATGTACGCGACCTCGGCCTTACAAATCAGGAGGCGCGCGACTACTTCCTTCGCCACCAGAACGAGTACATGGGAACCTCGTTCGAAAAGAACTATTACAGCTATGATGTCAACGGTTACAGATTTATCGTTCTTTGCGACGAAAGCGCTGACAACTGGGATACCTTCGAAATGTACGACGAGCAGATCGCATGGCTCGACAATGAGCTTAAAGAAGCAACAAAGGACGGACTTCCCGCATTTGTTATCTGCCACGAGCCTGTTGAGGGCGTAAACGGTCAGCCCATTATTTGGGATAACGGAGCGATGGACTCCGAAAGCAGCACAAAGATAAAAGCCGTCATGGAGAAATACAGCAATGTATTCTACATCAGCGGTCATATGCACGCAGGCATTAACGGCGACCTAACGGATAAGGTTCTCGGTTTTAAGTGTGTTGAAACTCTCAACGGCGTAACATATGTTACACTTCCCACTTATCTTCTTGTAAACCGTTACGGTATTCCGTGGAACGGAATGGGCTTCCAGATGGAGGTTTACGGAGAAAAGGTTCTTTTCCGTGCAAGAAACTTTGTTTCGTCGAGATGGTATTCCGCATACGAGTTTGAAGTACCGATAGTATAACAAAAACAAAATTGAACGCTTTCGCCCGTTCGCAGAAACCACGGGCGGAGGCGTTTAATGGGTTCAGGAGGGTTTTTATGAACGCACCCGAATTTATAGTTACATACATAAAAGACGGCGAGCGCCTTACTAACCGAAGCGCTTCGACCGCCGACTATTCGATTGAATATTCGACTTCGGAAAAGAGCTTTACCGCCGAGTTAGAACCGAATTCGGACATAACGCTTGTAAAGGTCGACGCTGTTTTTGATTACGACTTCACCGGTAAGAAGTTCTATTCGAACGGTTATCAGGCGTGGACGACCTCGAAGGAATACAAAAAAGACGAGTTTGCGCGCGGCATAACTCCGCTTGCTAAGGGTGATCTGAAAAAATTTGCCGGTATTTCGGCTGATTGCAGATTTGTAAAAGAGCCGTCCCTTCCCGGCGAATTTCTGAGCCACACCTACACCTATATACGCACCGGTAACGGCATTGAGCTTATGGGTTCGCTGTCAGAGAAAAACGGCTTTACCGTTTTTTATGCGGACATGAACAGAAACACTCTCACCTTTTCAAAGGATGTTGAGGGCGTAACACCGCAGAAAACCGTCCCGATATTTGATATAGCGTTCGAAAGCGGCGCATATGACGATGTTTTTGACGCATACTTTTCGCGGATGAACATCTCAAAACCGCGTATCGACAGAATGACCGGCTATACCTCTTGGTACAACTACTTTCAGAAGATAAACGAAAAAATTATTCTGCGCGATCTGAACGCGCTCGACTGCGTAAGGGACAGTGTGAGCATTTTCCAAATAGACGACGGCTTTGAAACCTTTGTCGGCGACTGGCTTGACGAAAATCCCGAAAAATTTCCGCACGGCATGAAATATATTGCCGAGAAGATACACGAAAAAGGATACAGCGCCGGGTTGTGGCTTGCGCCGTTCAATGTTCAGATAAAGTCGCGCACTTACAGGGAACACCCCGATTGGGTTATCCGTGACAAAAACGGAGAAGCCATTCTTGGCTGCGCAGGCTGGGGCGGAGCGTACACAATGGATATCTATAACGAAGAAGTCCGCGCGTACATAAAGCACTTCTTCGATGTTATCCTCAACGACTGGCAGTTCGATATGGTAAAGCTCGACTTTTTGTACAGTCAGTGTATGTATCCCCGCAACGGTAAATCACGCGGCACTATAATGTGCGAAGCCATGGAATTCCTGCGTGAATGCTGCGGGGACAAACTGATTCTCGGCTGCGGAGTTCCTCTCGGCGCGGCGTTCGGATATGTTGACGCGTGCCGTATAGGCTGCGATGTCGATCTCGCATACAAAGGAAAATTCTACAACAAGCTCCACATCAACCGCGAAATTCCGAGTGCGCAGAACTCCATCAACAATGCGGTGTTCCGCCGACACCTTAACGGCAGAGCTTTTTGCAATGATCCCGATGTTTTCTTTTTACGGTATTCGAACCTGAAATTTACGACACGGCAAAAGCTCTTGCTCGGCGGCATAAATCACCTTTTCGGCGGCGTTTTGTTTGTTTCGGACAATGCGGAGGAATATCGCCATGAAGATGTAAAAGCTCTCAAAAAGTTCTTTTCGCACGACAATGTAAAGGTGCTGTCCTGCGATGAAGAGAACGGCATTTTCACAATCGACACCGAGATAAACAGCGAAGAAAGAATTATTAAATTTGATATTATCAGCGGCGATAGCAATATTCCCGAGATTCTCGGGCTGTCGGCCGTAAGATAAATAAACGGCACAAAAGGAGAATAATTAAAATGAGGTACGGAACTTGTATCGGCGGCAAAGAAACGGAAAATATCGCTGTTGCCGCAAAGCTCGGCTTTGACTACATCGAAACCAATTTCGGTTTCCTTGCACGCTCGACAGATGAGGAATTCGACGCATTTAAGGCGGCATTGAAGGAAAGCAGCATTCTCTGCGAAGCTGCAAACTGCTTTATGCCGAACGACCTGCCCATGACCGGCCCCGAAGTCAACTACGAGGGCATTAAAGCCTATGTTGACAAGGGCATGAGCAGAGGCAGTGAGGTCGGACTTAAAATCGTTGTTTTCGGTTCCGGCGGAGCAAGAAGAATTCCCGAAGGCTTTTCATACGCAGAGGGCATTCGTCAGCTCGGCTACTTCCTCGGTGAGATAGTTTCCCCCATTGCGGAGAAATACGGAATAACCGTTGTCATCGAGCCGCTCAGAGCACAGGAATGCAACATGATAAACACCGTAAACGAAGGTGTTATGCTCAGCGTACTTGCCGGTAAAGCAAACATTCAAACGCTTGCCGACATCTACCACATGAAATTCGCACACGAAACGCCCGACAACATCAAGCTCGTCAAAGGCTCTCTATACCATGCACACATCTCAAACCCCATGCCCGAGGGAGTTGCAAAGAGATATTACATGAAGCCCGGCGACGAATGCGATTATAAGGCATTTGTTGACGCACTGAGATTTGCGGGCTGCGAACGCTGCTCGATCGAAGCGTCAACGAGCGACTTTGCAAATGACGCAGCAGAAGCAATCAAAATTCTGAGAGCGCTGTAAGCCTGTTTTTACCGGCTCGGTTCATACCGATTCCTTCACCGCACCTAACACCGCAAAACGCTTTTTGTTTTGCTGCTACGGTGCGGTATTATTTACGGTTTTTTGCCGTCTTAAAGACATACTTTTTTGTGATTTCGTTAAGATTTTGCCATATCATTATTTTATCGGCTCACTTTACTTGACAAAACGGGAAACGGCGTTAAAATTAAGAGGTCTGACGATTCCGTCCGACGAAAGAGCTTTTGCAAAGGAAGAAATATTATGTCGACCGAAAAAAGATCACGGTACGACCATGCACGAAAAATCCTGATTTTCTGGACATTATTTATAGGCGTAGGCGCGGTTGCAGGTGCAGTCGGAATGCTCATCGACCCTACCGGAAAAGCAATGGGAATGGACGAAATGCTCCCGTTTTTTAAAGTGCTCCCCTTCTCGGATATCCTGTTTACGGACTTTACTTTTTCAGGCTATGCGCTGCTTATCGTAAACGGAATAACCAATCTTACCGCCGCAGCACTGATGTTCGCAAAAAAGAAAGCCGGTACAATACTCGGCGGAATTTTCGGCGTTACACTTATGCTTTGGATATGCATTCAGTTTTATATGTTCCCACTCAACTTCGTGTCGACGATTTATTTCATCTTCGGCTTTTGTCAGGCTGCAACGGGATACGCAGCGTATGTTTTTGGAAAACAGGAGTCTTTTTCCGTTGACGAGCGCGAATACAAAAATGTCGGGACGAATCATAAACGCCTCGTCGTTTTCTTTTCGCGAATGGGATATGTAAAAAAAATCGCTTTGGAGGAAGCCGACAGAACCGGAGCGGATATATACGAGATAAAGTCAACAGAAAAAACGGACGGAACGCTCGGCTTTTGGTGGTGCGGCAGATTCGGTATGCACCGTTGGGAAATGCCGATTGCCCCCGTTGATATCGACCTCACAAAATATGAGCATATCACTATCTGTTCGCCTATATGGGTCTTTACGCTTGCCGCCACCGTAAGAAGCTTCTGCGTGCAGGCAAAGGGAAAAATAAAAGAAGCCGACTATATTCTCGTCCACCACACAAAAGGCGTGTACGAAGTTGCGGCAGCCGAAATGGACGAGCTTCTCGGGCTGAAACACACCGGGCTTAAAAGCATTTCGTGCAAAAAGGGAAAGTACAAAACAATAAAATAAGAAAAAACCGAAATGTTACAAAATCAAATCGGACGAAATTCTGCCGTACCGACTTCCGGGCGGCATTTTTCATCGTTTTTTTGGATTTATATCGAATAAAGTGTTAATAATTTGTTGACAAAAGCACGCGCGTCCCATATAATGTAGTCATTGCTTTAATACAGCCGCACAGTAAAGCGACGGCACAGGAGGAATTTCCATGCGAAGAAAAACTCACAAAAAATACTACGCCGTAGTAGTAATGTGTATCCTCACATTTATTCTCGGTTCCGTATTTTCACTTGCTGCACCCGAGGTTGCAGCCTCCCCCGATGATGCGGTAGTTCTCGCCGCAGATATCCCGGTAGGTACAGCCGAAGCAGCCGAAACAGGTTCAGCCTTTACCGTAGGTGAAGGCGAGGACGCAGTTGAATACGACCTTACGGACAAGGTTTCCGCGCAGGCCTACGTAGACAATTACGCAGGCAACCTTGAAAACGACCCCGAATTCAAAAGCCACATAGAAACGGCTATCGCAAAGGTTCGCGAGTCGGTTAAGGCGTACGCAACCTTCCTTGCGCTTCTTCCGCCTATAATAGCTATCGTTCTCGCTCTTATAACAAAAGAGGTTTATTCTTCGCTTGTTATAGGTATCGTAGTCGGCGGCGTTATCTATGCCGGCGGCAACTTTGAAAAGACTCTCACCCATGTTGTTCTCGACGGCTTTGTCGCAAACATTGCCGATTCCTACAATGTAGGTATTCTTATGTTCCTTGTTCTGCTCGGCGCTCTTGTTGCAATAATGAACAAGGCAGGCGGCTCGGCAGCGTTCGGCAGATGGGCTACGAAGCACATCAAAACGAGAATCGGCGCACAGTGTGCAACTATCGTTCTCGGAATACTTATCTTTATTGACGACTATTTCAACTGCCTTACCGTCGGTTCTGTCATGCGTCCCGTATGCGACGGTCACAAGATTTCAAGAGCCAAGCTCTCTTACCTCATTGACGCTACCGCAGCTCCCATCTGCATAATAGCTCCCATTTCTTCGTGGGCGGCTGCCGTTGCGGGCTTTGCACGCGGTGCAGGTGCGGAAAACGGCATAAGCCTTTTCGTAAGCGCTATCCCCTACAACTTCTACGCGGTTCTTACAATACTTATGATGTTCTTCCTTGCCTTTACAAACCTCGACTACGGTCCGATGGTAAAGCATGAGTTCAACGCTGTCAACAACGGTGACATCTTCACCACCGGCAAGCATGAGGACACAAGCGACGCGGAAGTCAACCCCAAAGGAAAGGTCATCGACCTCGTTCTGCCCATTGTTGTTCTCATAATCTGCTGCATTATCGGAATGATATATTCCGGCGGATTCTTCTCCGGCGAGAACTTTATCGACGCTTTCTCGAATTCCGACGCTTCCGTAGGTCTTTCGCTCGGTGCATTCGTTACACTTATGATAACCGTCATTTACTTCCTTATAAGACGCACAATGTCCTTCTCCGACATAATGGGCGGACTTCCCGATGGCTTCAAGGCCATGGTTCCGGCTATAATGATCCTTGCCTGCGCATGGACACTTAAAGCTATGACGGATTCACTCGGCGCAAAGATATTCATTTCGCAGCTTATCGAAAGCTCGGCAGGTGCATTTGAGAACTTCCTTCCTGCTATAATCTTCGCTATCGCAGTCGGACTCTCCTTCGCGACCGGCACATCATGGGGTACATTCGGTATTCTTATTCCGATAGTTCTCAGCGTTTTCTCGGCAGGCGAGCCGATCACGATCGTTGCGATCTCCGCCTGTATGGCAGGTGCCGTTTGCGGCGACCACTGCTCCCCAATTTCCGACACCACCATCATGGCGTCCGCCGGTGCGCAGTGTGATCACATCAACCATGTCAAAACGCAGCTTCCCTACGCGCTCACCGTTGCAGGCGTTTCGTTCGTATCTTACATAATTGCGGGCTTTGTTCCCAACTGGTTCATTGTTCTTCCGATTGCGATCGTTCTTATGATAGGAACACTTCTTGTAATACACAAGGTTTCGTCCAAGAAGACGGCTGCGACAAAGGCTGCAAAATAAAAGTCTGAATAAAAGTATAGAAAAAATCTCAAAAGGGGCTGTAAGAACTCGGTTTTTACAGCCTCTTTTCTATTTACGGAAATTGTCGATTTATTCTGACAGCAGCATTCCGGGTAACATTTTCACCCCGTGGGCGTATGATGTATTGAAGTTTTCGGATTTCACATATTTTCACAGGAGGTCAACCCATGCCCGATATTATCCAAAACAATTTAACCAGCAGTGACGGCTGCACTCGGCGCATAAACGAAGCGGTCTGCATAGACACTCCGCGCGTTTATGACTCATGTGCCGACAAAGACTGTTTAAGCGACCTGCGCGTGTATTTCACCGACGCGGCACAGGCACAGATCGACGCTGCATCGACCGTAAGATGCAGAGGCTGCGAAGTCATCAATGTTTTCACCGAAATAGAAAAAGTCCCCTTTAACAGAGGTTACTATTCCGTTGACATCACCTTCTTCTTCATGGTCGCACTCGACGCGTACACCTCACCCTCCGCACCGCCCCAGACGGTTTACGGACTGTGCGTTTTCTCGAAAAAATGCATTCTGTACGGAAGTGAAGGAAGTGTCAAGGTCTTTTCCTCGGAGTATTCGAGTGAAATAGATATGCAGTTCCCGGCAACCTCCACGAATCCGCGCGTGAAGGTGCAGGTCGCCGAACCTCTCTGCCTTGACGCACGCATTTGCCGCCCCTGCGACTGCTGCAACAACATCCCCGATGCCGAAAACGGAATCCCCCTCGGAATCAGGAGAGTATTCAACGGCAACTTCGGTCCTCAGAGTACCAACAAAGCTGTCCGCGTGACCATCGGCGTTTTCTCGATAGTACAGCTCGAAAGAGATGTTCAGATGCTCATCCCGGCATATGATTTCTGTATGCCCTCCAAGGAATGCTCCTGCGACACGGAAAGCCCGTGCGACTCGTTCCGCAAAATCCGCTTCCCCGTTTCGGAATTCTTCCCGCCCAACGAAAATGCGGCTGCCGCTGCTGCCGAAAATGCAGGCACTGACGGCTTCACACCGTCATGCGGATGCGGCAGATAAGAAAACGCAAATAATAAGAGAGCCTGATTTCCGTTCGGTCGTCAGGCTCCCTTTTTTCGTTTGGCTTTATTCGTTTTATATTGTCTTTCCGCAGATTTCGGAATACGCTCTCGCGGTTATTTCCAGCATTTCATCGAATTTCTTTTCCATATCGGCGACAAGCGCAAACTGCGTACGGCAGCGGACAAGATTATGTTCCTTATACGCTGTCTTGAAATAAACATCGCCGTCAATATAGTCGGTAAGAAAACGCATTCCGCATTCAAGCGTCATTATCTTTGCGGACAGCGGCATACAGGCGACCTCCTCGGCGGTAAGGCTCTCGCCGGCAGTCGAAAGAAAACCGCGAACATACTGCTCGTAGAGATTTATATCAAGTGACACCTTGGAGATATCCTTTTCATCCTCCGCAGCGGTGTTTGCTCCGTATCTTATCGCGTCGCCAAAGTCGTAAACGGACAAGCCGGGCATTACGGTGTCGAGGTCAACAACGCAAATGGGGGTGTTTGTCTTTTTGTCAAAAAGCACATTATTGAGCTTCGTATCGTTATGAGTAACTCTTATGGGCAAATCGCCTATCTCGGCTTTTCCCGTAAGAATATATGTTTCGTTGCGGCGCTGACGGGCAAACTCGATCTCGGGCGCGGCGCAAACGGCTCTGCCCGAAGCGTTTTTCTCGATGCTAACCACGAGATTATGGTATCTTTTTGCCGTATTGTGAAAATCGGGAATCGTTTCGGCAAGGCTTTCAATAGGGAAATCGGAGAGCTGGCGCTGGAACTGCCCGAACGCCTGTCCGGCGCGGTAGAAAACCTCGGGCGATTCTATCGAGTTATAGGAAAAGCTGTCCTCTACGAAGTTATAAAGACGCCACACCTTGCCCTTGGGGTCGATGTAATATTTTTTGCCGTCCTTGCAAGGCTTGCAGTACAGCGTTTCGCGCTCGGGATTACCGCCGGAAGCGATAATCTTGTCACGAAGAAAAGAAGTAACATAGCCGACATTTGCCATAAGCACATCGGGCTGCTTGAATACATCCGTATTTATGCGCTGCAAGAGGTGGTGAAGCTCCTTTCCGCCGACATTGTAAGTGACCTTGAAGGTATCGTTTATATGTCCGTCGTCAAGCGGCGCGTAAGAAATAAATTTCACGGCAATCGAAAAGTTGAAAAGAATATCCGTAATCTCTTTTTGGGTATACACTTTGTTCTCCTCCGTTAAAAAGAATGCTCACGAAAATTATACCAAAATCAAAAAAATAGTCAAGTTTTATATTTTTTTACTTTACATAAACGATTAAATACAGTAAAATACATATAGAATAATTTTGGAGGAAAATATGAAACCTGTTTATAAAAGAATTCTGCTGAAACTCAGCGGCGAAGTCCTTGCCGGAGAAAAGGGCACGGGACTTGATTTCGACATGGTCAATTCCGTCTGCAAAGTAATAAAGGAATGCGCCGACATGGGCGTTCAGATCGGAATCGTCGTCGGCGGCGGCAACTTCTGGCGCGGCCGTTCAAGCGGCGACATGGACAGAACAAGAGCCGACCACATGGGAATGCTCGCAACCGTCATGAACTCGCTCGCTTTGCAGGAATCCCTTATTCAGTGCGGCAACGACGCAGTCGTTATGACGGCGCTCGACATTCAGAGAGTCGCAGAGCCGTTTAATAAAGACAAGGCTGTAAAGCTCATGGAAAACGGCAGCATCGTTATTTTCGGATGCGGCACGGGCAGTCCGTTTTTCAGCACCGACTCCGGCGCGGCGCTCAGAGCTGCGGAAATCGGCGCGGACATTTTCTTCAAAGCAACAAATGTCGACGGTGTGTTCGATAAAGACCCCAACAAATACCCGGACGCTGTCAAATTCGATACCGTAACGCACGACAAGCTCCTTGAAATGCACCTCGGAGTTATGGATAATACGGCGGCTGCACTCGCACAGAACAGCAATATGCCCGTACTTGTTTTCAATCTCAACGATCCCGAAAATATTAAAAAAGCTGTTCTCGGCGAAAAAATCGGAACAGTAGTCAATGTAAAATAATTTAAAGACGGAGGCACTTAACATGAAAGCAGTATTTGATGCAACAACCGAAAAAATGACCAAAACGATAGCGTCCCTTAAATATGAGTACGGCGCAATTCGCGCAGGCAGAGCCAGCGCCGCCGTTTTAGACCCCATAAAGGTCGACTACTGGGGCGTTCCCACTCCCATAAATCAGATGGCGGCAGTAAATGTCACCGAAGCGAGAATTCTCACCATTCAGCCGTGGGACAAAAGCTCACTTAAACTTATCGAAAAAGCCATTCTCGCATCCGACATCGGCATAAATCCGCAGAATGACGGCATTGTTATCCGCCTTACCTTCCCCCCTCTCACCGAGGAGCGCAGAAAGCAGCTTGTTAAGGATGTCAAAAACCTTGCGGAAAGCTCCAAAATCGCAATAAGAAACATCCGCAGAGATTCTCTCGAAAAGCTCAAAGCCAAGAAAAAGGCTTCGGAGATAACCGAGGACGATCTCAAAAACGGCGAAACAAAGATACAGAAAATAACCGACGACTTTGTAAAGCAGGTCGACTCGGTAGCCGCTGAAAAAGAAGCGGAAATAATGGAAATATAAAATGGAAAAAAGCGACTTTTCCGTCCTGCCGTCGCATATCGGTATAATAATGGACGGCAACGGCAGATGGGCAAAAAAACGCGGACTTGAACGAAGCAAGGGACATATCGAGGGTGCGAAAACCTTTCGGAAAATCGGCGAATACGCGGGTAATCTCGGCATAAGCCACATTTCGTTTTATGCATTTTCAACCGAAAACTGGGCGCGCCCGCAGAACGAAGTGGACGCGATAATGCAGCTTTTTTACGAGTATCTCGAAGAAGCGCGCGAACGCCTTGACGAGAACCTCGAAAAAGGGATACGCCTTCGCTTTCTCGGCGACCGTGCGGCTCTCTCGCCCGAGCTCCAATATATGATGGACTATATTGAGGACGCAACAAAAGAAATGTCGAAGGTAAACCTGAACATTGCCGTAAACTACGGCGGTCAGCAGGAGATCCTCCACAGTGTAAAAAAGATTGCACAAAGGGTTCGTTCGGGAGAATTGTCCCCCGATGAAATAAGCCTTGACGACATTTCCGCCGGACTTTATACCTCCGATCAACCGCCCGTCGATCTGGTCATCAGACCGAGCGGTGAGCAGCGTCTGTCCAATTTCCTGCTTTGGCAGTCGGCATATGCGGAGTTTTGGTACTCCGACGTGTTGTGGCCGGATTTTACAACGGACGATCTCGACAAGGCACTGCTTGCATACGAAAAAAGAAACCGCCGCTTCGGCGGAATATAATTCGAAGAAACGGACCTTTGCCGGCAGAAATTGTTATGCATTGGTCCTTTTCGGTTTTTTGGATTTTTTTATCCCAAGAAAGGAAAAAATATGAAAAAGCGTCTTATTACGGCGGCAATAGGCATAGGCGTTGCCGTTGCATGGTTGTTTACAATGTACACACCCGTTTATTCGATTGTTTTGAGCATTGTTTCGATGATAGCTACATATGAAATGCTTAAAGTTTTTGACATAAAAAACATTGTATTCCGTACACTGTGCCTTTTGTCGTCCGCGTGTGTTATTCTGTATGCGGACTACAAGGACAAAATAAGCGTTCCGCTGTTCCCGGTCATAACGGCGTTTATTCTCGTCTGCCTTATCATAATGGTTCTCGATCACAAAAACCTGCCGTTTCAGAATGTAGTCTGCGCGATGTTCTCGGCAACTCTTATTCCGGCATCGCTCTCATGCGCAATACTGTTCAGGGATGTTTATAAGCTCGACACCAAAGATTTCACAAAATCGGACGGCGTATTTTTCATTATTCTCGCTTTTTTGTGTTCATGGCTCACCGACGGCTTTGCACTGTTTGCGGGAAAAGCCTTCGGTAAGCATAAGCTTGCTCCGACAATAAGCCCGAATAAGACCATCGAGGGAGCAGTCGGCGGAGTTGTCGGCAACACCCTGTTCTGCATAGGAGTATACTATATTTTTAAGGCAAAATTTAACCTCTCGCCTACAATAAAGTTGTGGGAAACGATAGTGTGCGCCTTCGCACTCTCGGCGATAAGCATATTCGGCGACCTTGCGGCATCAACAATAAAAAGAAGCCGCGGCATAAAGGATTTCGGAAACATTCTGCCGGGACACGGCGGAATAATGGACAGATTTGATTCGTCGCTGTTCGTATTCCCGACGCTTTATTCCCTCTTGGTTCTCATCTATCATATTTAACGGCAAAACGGTGATAATAAAATGAAAAAAAAGATATCACTGCTCGGCTCGACAGGCTCTATCGGGATTCAGTCCCTTGATGTGTGCGAAAAAGCCGGGTACGAGGTCTGTGCACTTGCGGCAAACACCGACAGTGCGTCAGTTGAAAAACAGGCACGAAAATTCAAACCCAAAACAGCGGCAATGGCGGACGAAAAAGCCGCTGCCGATTTAAAAATACGCCTTGCCGACACGGACATACGCGTTCTGTCCGGTATCGAGGGTGTCTGCGAATGTGCCGCTCAGCAGGAAGCGGATACGGTCATTGACGCAATTGTAGGTCTTGCGGGACTTCGTCCGGCAATGACCGCGCTCAACGCAAAAAAAACTCTTGCCCTTGCCAATAAAGAAGCGCTTGTAGCCGGCGGAAAACTCGTTCTTGACGCTGCGAAAAACAACGGCGTGAGAATACTCCCGGTCGACTCCGAGCACTCGGCAATTTTCCAGTGTCTTGAAGGCAGACCGACTAACGGCGCACTTAAAAAGCTCATTCTGACGGCGTCCGGCGGTCCGTTCTTCGGCATGACCCGCGAACAGCTGCAAACCGTGACGGCAGCCGACGCGCTCAGACATCCCACTTGGAAAATGGGCGCAAAAATAACAATTGACTGCGCCACAATGTTCAACAAGGGCTTGGAGCTTATCGAAGCACATTTTCTGTTCGGCGTTGCACCCGAAAAAATTGACATACTTGTTCACCGCGAGAGCATAATACATTCAATGGTAGAATATGACGATAATTCCGTAGTGGCACAGCTCGGTGTTTCGGATATGAGGATACCTATCCAGTATGCGCTCACCTATCCCGAGCGTTTCCCGTCCCCGGTAAAGGAGCTTGACCTTGCCGAGGTAGCCTCCCTCTCGTTCTATAAGCCGGATTACGAAACCTTTGACTGCCTTAATATCTGCAAAGAGGCAATCGGCAAGGGCGGACTGTTCCCGGCGGCGGTAAATTCTGCAAACGAAGAAGCAAATCGCCTTTTCCGCGAGGGAAAGATAGGCTTCAATGATATTCCCAAGGCGATCCGCACCGCCTTTAAGGTAACACCGGATAAAACTGATTTTACACTCGAAGATGTCTTTGAGGTCGACAAGCTTGCACGAACTGCCGTGCATTCTTCACTCGGCATAGGCTGACGGGATTCAAACCCATGTCGCCCGTCAGTGCCCCTTTTCGGCAC
>JAEDGF010000005.1 GCA_016297645.1 Clostridiaceae bacterium | reverse complement strand
GCGAAAATCAGCCGGTCAAAACCGACACGGGTTCAAGTCCCGTCAGCCTAAGTGTGCGTACGCACAAAAAATAAAAGCGCCGCAAGAGCGGAGGTTAAGAATACCGCAAGCGTATAGTAAACGCTATGTGAGCGCGGAGATTAAAAGCGCCGCAAGTGTGGAGTAAAAGCCCTGTAAGCGTGGAAATTAAGAACACCGCAGGCGTAGGTGTAAAGAACGCGCCGCAGGCGTGTTGAAGCAAACGCAAGAAGCGAAAACAGCCGTTTTAAGCTCTCGTTTTTATTTTTTCTCCCGTATTTCCGAAAAAAATAAAAAAAAGACTTGCTTTTTCTTTTTATGTATGGTATCATGTTCGAGCAGTTTGCGGTAGTAGTTCAATTGGCAGAGCGTCAGCTTCCCAAGCTGAATGTTGCGGGTTCGAGTCCCGTTTACCGCTCCACTAAAAACCTATAAATGAAGGCATAGCTCAGTTGGTTAGAGTACCTGCTTGACATGCAGGGGGTCGGTGGTTCAAGTCCACTTGTCTTCACCACGGAAACGACAATTTTCGTCAGAAAATTGTCGTTTCTTTTTTCGCGTGCTTTTTTATTTTTAGCTTTTGCTCAACACAAAAACACCCGACCTCGTTTTTTTTCTCAAAGTCGGGTGTTTCTCTTTTTTTGAAAACCGGCGGAATATCAAAACGGCTGACGCACAGTTTTTCATCGCGGCTTTTTATGCCGAACCGTTTTCAGTTTATCGCTGCATCTGCCAGCTTCTTACTTGCGCGCGACTGTACTTCAATGTAGTATGTAAGCTCGGCATCACTGAGTCCGCTGCTTTCCCATTTGTCGAATTTTTCGGTGACATCGGTAAGCCTGCTTACAAAACTCGCGTAGTC
The DNA here is from genome assembly GCA_016297645.1 of Clostridiaceae bacterium. Classification (GTDB taxonomy): domain Bacteria; phylum Bacillota; class Clostridia; order Oscillospirales; family Acutalibacteraceae; genus RUG806. The sequence goes on along the minus strand of JAEDGF010000005.1, from coordinate 39,865 downwards.
GGCGAGCAGACTGAGATCTCCGGGGTTTGCCTTGTATTTTTTCATGAACGCGACATATTCGTCTATGAATTTTTCGTAGCTGTCCATTGCCTCTTTGAAATCGGAACGAAGTCCGGATGGGCTGCTGTCAGTCTTTTTTGTTTCCGACTCGGCAGAGCTGACCGTTGTGTTTTTCTCAGCTGAAACAGGCTCGGTCTTTTCCTCTGCGTCCGTTACGGGAACGGCAGTTTCCGGCTCGTCTGTTTCAGGCGAAGTGGCTTCTATTTTCATGATGTTGTTGCCCTCGTACGAAACGGAAATGTGGTATCCGTCCTCGTCGTCGGCGCGGTAGTAAGTGTCACCCTTGTCATAGTTTTTGTCTAAGCCGTAAGCAGAACAGGAGTCAATATAATCTTCATATTCCGCTTTGTCTGTGATTTTGACATAGACAAGGAAGTGTTCCTCATACTCATACTCAAATTTGCCCTCCGACGATTTCGGTTCAGGTACAGAAGAGCCCAGCTCGCTTGTCGGCCAAGCTATACTGCCGAATTTAATCGGTGCTTTCAGAGTGAGCGAAAAACTGTCGCCGATAAGGGATATATCAAGATGATATCCGGCGGAGTTGTAGGCTTCGTAGGATGACTGCGTTTTTTTTGCGTCAACGGAATATCCTTTTGCCAAACACTCCTTTGCATAACTCTTGAAGTCGTCCTCGGATACTTTTTCGATTTTAATGCTCAGTTCTTCGTCGGTGTTTGTGCTTATTTTGCCTTTTTCGAAGGGCATTTCGGGCAACTGAGCGCTGAGTTCGATTTTTGACCACTCGATTTTTTCGCCGCTGTCTTTTTTGTTGCCGAAAACCGAACCGAGGATAATTGCCGCCGCCAGCGCGATTACAAGATAGAACCACACTCGCTTATAGACGGGCTTTTTAGTTTTTTTCTCTTTTCCGCCCGTATTCATTTGGGGATACGCAGCGGTGTTCGGGACTTGCTGTGCCGCCTTGGGCTGCGTCGGTTGCTGAGTCTGTGACTGAGCCTGCGCTGTCTGCTGTTCTGTGTGCGAGGGTGCTTGCGGTGCCACTCCTGCTGCCGGGTTGATTGTTGTTTGTTGTGGAGCTGCCGCTCCGCATTCCGGACAGAATTTTCCTTCAAATTCCGTGCCGCATTGGTTGCATTTCATTGGTTCATCTTCTCCTTCAAATTTTTATGTTAACGGGCGCCGAACCCGTTACTTTTACAAAACTTGTTGTCTTACCCCGTATCGTTTTTTCTGCGTTCATGTGTATTTGCCGTAAACAGAGCAATGAAACGGCGGGAAATGCGGAGTATGCCTGTTTTTCGAGAGGGACTGTATTTCCAAAGAGCCGATTCGACCGGAACACCGTCCCTCTTTTTGTGCAATGGCGTTACTTCTCCGCACTGATGATACGCCAGATGCTGCGCTCGGAGTAGTTGTATTTCTGCGCTAACTGGCGAACATTGCTGCCGTCATACTCGCTTATGATGGCCTTATGCGTATACTCCGTCGAAAAAAGTCTGTTTGGGAAAGAAACCTGAGTCCCGTGAAACAGTCTGTAAATTGCGAGGGCGTTTTCAACACCTATTTCATTGGCGATATCTCTGTAAACATCGTTAAGGCCTTCGAGTTCTTTCTTCAAACATTCCACCTCCGGAGCGTCAAGTGTAAAATGCAACTGCATAATACCACCCCCGGATTGCCATATCAAATGACATTGTCATTTTGTTTGTCGCTGCTTTTTTGATACAATTCTTTTCGTCACTTCCGATTGACATAAAAAACTCCTTTCCGGACAGATGAAACCGTCCGAAAAAGGGCTTGTAATTTTCGCGAAACCGCGGGTACTTTTTCTTTCGAAACAGAGCTTGTGATTTTCGCGAAAGCAAAGGCGACTGTTTTTCTCAAAAGCCTTTTGTAATTTTTGCGAAACCGGAAAAGTTGTGAAAGTCTAATTTATTTTATATGCCGTATGAGCAAAAAAAACTGTTGTGAAAAAATAAGTTGAAATTTGTCGAACCAAATGATAAAATGAAAGCAATAAAACAGAACAGGAGTAATTATTATGAATGAAATCGGTATTATAACAGAGGAAGAATTCAACGAGAAGAAAGCTGACCTGTTGGCAAAAATATAACACTGCGCCTAATTGTTTTTATAGCATGACAGCAAAAATACCGCCATTCCGGCGGTATTTTTGCTGTTAATTGCAGTTCCGTTTTTTGCCATATGAACGCGCAGTGAGGTGTTCTATTTTTCTTCCCCGAGGGTTTCTTTGCCGGTTCGGCGAATTTTGACTTCTACGGAAATCGTTGTATCAAAGTGTTTTTTGTCGGCTGCGTCGTAGGGAAATTCGGCTCTGTATTGTGTCGGTGACGAGAGCCACCTGCGGCGCTCCAAACGGCATATGTCGCAGTTGTTGCGATAGTAAGAAAAGCTTATTGCGTCACGGGCTTCTTCAAGAATAATATCGCGGCAGACAAGTTGAGCTTCGTTTACCGCGTTTGTCGTGAGCTTTGAAAAACGGGCCGACTCAAACTCCGTTATATCGCATTCCGCTGTGATTTTGATAGCAAACGCACCGCCGCTGCCGTCGGGCGCTTTTATTTTTGTACTGCTCGAAACGACTCGCAGCGTAAAAAGACCTTTGTCGGTCTTTACGGGGATATCGGCAGAAGATATCTTGTCGGTAAGAAAAAGCAGTCCGCGAGTCTGCTCCGGTGTCATGACGGCGGAAATCTTGTTGTCCGTAAAAAGAGCCGTGCCGATGCAGTTGACTCTGCACGAGTCCGCGAGCGGTTCTTTTTGAATCGATAAAACGGGGCAGAACGCGCCGCTTTTATCGTCCAAAAGCAGATTTACGAATTTGTAGAGCGGAATGCTCACGACGCGTCCCGTGTATTCACCCGAGCGCAGCGCGTTTTCGATAATGGTCGCGCCTATCGAGTTTTTGTCGAATGACGCGCCGAGCATCTCCTTTGCGCTTTTCTCCGAAACGGTAATAAGGATATCCGTTCTGGTGGTGTACTCGCGCAGGAAGAAATCGAGAACCTTTCCGATATCATTTTTCGCGGCTTCGAAACCGACAATTAAGACCCTCGCCTGTGAGTAGAGCGGCGTTTTTCCCGTGTGTACGCTTATGCCGTTCAGGGCTTCCCCGACGGATGAACCGGTGAAAACAAGCGTCTTTGTGAGCGGCTGGGAGTCCTCCGAGTCGCCGCCGGACGCGGGGGATTCGCTGTCGATTGCCTGTACCGTGACAATATATTCGCCGTCGTCAAAGTCAACTCCTATCGCTTCGATAATAAGCCGTTCGTTCAGTTCCGTTATCTTTATTCCGCGGCACGCGCCGAGCAGAACCGTGACGGACAGCAACAGGAATACTGCGGCACTCACGCGGTATTTTATTTTACGCAAGGTTTTTCACCTCTTTTTTCTTTTTGGCATTTGACGACACTGCGGCAATGACCGGGAGAAGTATCGCACAGAGGTAAAATGCCGTCTGAATCGCGGGAGAGGACGCCGTTTCCGCGAATTTGCTCACCGAACGGGCTGCTACCGTGAAAACGGCAAAAACCGCGCCTACCAAAACGAGATAGAAGTATTTCGGGGCGCGTTTGCCGAAGCCGTCCTCAAATGCACGGGACGCGGCAAGCAGGCAAAACGACGCTTTTATAAGCTCGCACAGTACCCAAATTCCTATCATGACATCGTCAAACCGTTCGAGAATGCCGAGCTTTGCAAGCACCGTCAGGGTGTAAAGCTTGAACATCTGCCGCTCGCCGTACATACCCGTTACGCCGTCTATAACGAAAAATCCTGTAAGGGCTGCGAGTGAAAAAACGGTGAGCCACGCCGCCGCCGTTTTTGTCGGATTCGCTCGTACGGACGGCAGCATCACGGCAAAAAACAGAATCTCCCATGTTCGTGACGCGCTCGAAAAACCGTCCGAGAAGGGAGTCCCTATCCCGTTATAGAGCAGCGGCGAAAAGTTTACTGCGTCAAATTCCGAAAGGCTTGTGAGGATAATAATAACGAACGAAGCCGCCAGCACCGCAGTCACCGTCACGGACGATCTGCCTATCGCCTCAACACCCTTTGCCGCCGCGAAAGCCGCCGCGAACAGCAGAAGCGCCGTTATGAGATTTATGTCCGTATCGGGGAACATTACGGTGCTTATAAACAGCTCGAAACGGGATACGCTTTCGGCAGCCGCCCAAATAAAAGCCATAATATAAATAATTGCACATATTTTTCCGAAAACGGGTGAAGCGGACTTCGCGAGAGTGGGGACGGACTTCTTTTCTTTTTTCGCGATAACAAGCGCCGGGAGGAGAGAAATAATGCAGAAAAGCGAAAAAAATACTACAACAAACAACCTGTCCGACGGTAAAACACCCGTTTCGCGCGGTGCGATATATGTGAAAAACTCGGTTATTCTGCACAAGAAAATAATTGCAAAAAATTGAACCGCATTTATTTTTTCTTTCATTTTTTACACTCTCATTTCATCGATATTTATAGCGGATGAACCCATCTTGCGCCAGCTTCTGCGCAGCACATTGTCTTTTTGCGCCGAACGGATATAAGGCGAAAACGGCGCGGTGAAAGGAATTCCGTAGGGTGCTACGGACGACATATCCAGTATCATAAGTCCCATGCCAATCATGATGCCGTAAAGCCCCGTGAGTCCGCCGATGATTATAAAACCGAAGCGCATAACAGCCACGGTTTCATGCAGCCGCGAAACGACCGAGGAGCTTATTGCCGTCAGCGCCACAACTATAAGCATGGGTGCGGCGATAAGCCCGGCGGTAACGGCAGCGTCACCGATGACGAGCGCGCCGACAATGCTTACCGCGTGACCGATCGCGACGGGCATTCGCAAACCGGCTTCGCGCACGATCTCATATATCAGGTGGATAATTATAGCTTCGACAGCCACCGGAAAAGGTGTCTTATTTTCCGCTGCGGAAATTTCGTACATGATATCGGACGGCATTACCTCCGGGTGGAACAGACACAGCGCCACAAAAAGCCCCGGCAGAACAGCCGCAACGATAAAACAGAAAATGCGCAGGCAGCGCATGAATGTTGCGTAGTAGACGGGTGTCAGATAGTCGTCCGGAACATGAAAATAGTCTGCCATCAGGTACGGTACAACGATCGCAAAAGGCGTACCGTCCGTAATTATGCCTATCCTGCCCTCGCACAGCATTGAAGCGAGTGTGTCCGGGCGTTCGGTAAGTCCGGTGTCGCTGAACATCGAAAAATGCTTTTTGTCGAGAAACGGACGAATATACCCCGCCCCGAGAATCGCTTCGAGCTTTATCGAATTTATGCGTTTTTTCACTTTATCGACGAGGTGCTTGTCCGCTTTGCTTTTAAGGTAGCAAAAAAGGACGGGCGTTTCGCTGAGCGTACCGACCGTCAGTTTTTCTATAACGAGGTCGGGTGTTCGCAGACGGCGCCTTAAAAGCGAAGCGTTGTCCTTGAAGTTGTCCGTGAAGCCCTCGCGCGAGCCGCGTTCGTTTTGCTCCGTCTGTGGCTCGGAAATGCTTTTCTTCGCGTAGCCCTGTATGCCGAACGACAGCGCGCAGCCGCTGCCCTCGGTGACAAGCACAGCGCAGCCGGACAGGACATCCGCCGTCAGCTCCTCTATTGTGTGCTTTTCCGTTATGCCGCCGCCCTTGTAAAAAACGGATTTTATCTTCTCATTGACGGTGCTGCCGGGTTCTACCAAAAAGTGCTTGTCCGTCAAAGGTCCTATTACGGACTGAATGAGCTTTATCTCATCGCACATTCCGTCTATAAGAAAGAATACTCCGTTTGTTGATTGTATTTTACATCTGCGAATAAGCAGGTCAAAGCTCTGCCCGAGCTTGTCCCCGACGGCTTTTTCGCATTCGTCTGTACTTAAAGGTATAGGTGTTTTTTCGTTTTCCATTTTTTTAAGCACGCTCCTTGAAAGCCCGATCGCTCAATTTTTCTCTGAGTTGGTATTGACTGATTTTTTGAGGTTATACTTAAACATAAGAAAAAACTATTCGGAGATGAAAAAATGCTCACTTCTTTTATCCGTACTTTTATACTGCTTGTGGCGGTTATAGCCGCAGTCAGGCTCATGGGAAAGCGGCAGATAGGACAGCTGCAGCCGGCAGAGCTTGTCGTTACCATACTGCTCTCGCAGATTGCGGCGACCCCCATGCAGGACAACGATATTCCGCTCATGAATACGCTTATCGCCGTCATGGTGCTTGTCGGTGTGGAGATACTCATTTCGTATTTCAGTATGAAAAACTCACGCATAAGGGCGGTGCTTCAAGGCAATCCCGTGATGGTTATCCGTAACGGTCAGCTCGACCAGAAAGAACTGAAACGCATACGCTACACGGTGGACGACCTTATGGAGGCGCTGAGAGGAAAAGATGTTTTCGATATCTCCTCCGTTTCGTGCGCCATTGCCGAAACGGACGGTTCTCTCAGCATTCTTCTTACGCCCGACGAGCAGACGGCGACCGCGAAACAGGTGGGGAATGTCCCCTCCGACGGTGACTACCCGTATGTTATAATCTCCGACGGGAAGATAAACCGTGCCGATTTCGCCGGAGCGGGACTCACCGATTCGAAATTCAAGCGAATAATGGACGGATTGAACGCAAAGCCGAACGATGTATTTTTAATGACCGTTAAGAGAAGCGGCGGAATAAATCTCATAAGAAAAGACGGAACAGACAGATCGAAAGGAGAGAATAACCGATGAAAGGAAGGCTTTTTGCCGCAGTTTTCTGTTTGCTTGCGGCACTGTTTATGTCGGTGGGTTCGGAAAAGTATATTGTCAAAAAAAGTAATGAACTGATAGGTCTTATTGACAACGCGCTGAACGCGCCCGAAGGCAGCGACGAGATGTACGGCGCGGCGCTTGCCTCCTGCGACGGATGGGACGGGTGTGAAATGCTTTTCGGCTCGCTTCTGAAACACACGGACGCAGACGAGCTTGATCACAATTATTCACTCATCAGAGAGTATGTCAAAATCCGAAATACGGATGAGCTTATCGAAACTCTCGAAGAATGCAAAATTACCGTAAAGGTGATAGCGGACGGAGAAAAACCGCGCGCCGAAAATATATTCTGAATAAATGCCGTTACCCCCGATTTTTTGCGGAGAAAGTCCATTCATCAGCCTTGAAATGCCCGTGTTGCCGGCAGTGCGCCGCCCCGTTTTATGCCGGCATAAATTCCGTGTGAAAAACACTTTGCCGAATCCGTGCAAAAAACACTTTACTTTTTATATTTTACTATATATAATAAATTGTCACGGCATATTCAATCGGAGGTACGGCTTTTTGAAAAACAACGGTAACGCGCAATTCGTTTCCCCTGCGCAGATGGAAAAACAAAAGGAATACACCCAGCTTGTAAAGGCTGTCCTTACGGCAAAATACACCGAGCCGCCCAAGGCGTTTGTACACACCTACGGCTGCCAGGGCAATGTTGCCGATTCCGAGCGTATGATAGGGCAGCTACTCGAAATGGGCTATGTCCTCACCGGTACCCCCGAAGATGCGCAGCTTGTGTTGTTTAACACCTGCGCCGTCAGGGAACACGCGGAGGACAGGGTGTTCGGCAATGTCGGTGCGCTCAAACCGATAAAAGAAATTCACCGCGATATGATAATTGCCCTTTGCGGCTGCATGATGCAGCAGCAGCAGGTCGCCGACAGAATAAAGCGCAGCTACCCGTATGTCAATCTCGTTTTCGGCACATTTGCAATACACCGCCTGCCGGAATTGATGTACAGAACGCTTGTCGGCAAAAAACGGGTGTTCGACACCGATGCGTCACAGTCGCCCGTCGCGGAGGGGCTTCCCGTCTACCGCGAGTCCGATTTCAAGGCGTGGCTTCCCATTATGTACGGCTGCAACAACTTTTGCAGCTACTGCGTTGTGCCGTATGTCAGAGGCAGAGAGCGTTCGCGCCGCAGCGAAGATATTCTCAACGAGGCGCGTGAGATAATTGCCTCCGGCGTTAAGGAGATAACACTGCTCGGGCAGAATGTAAATTCCTACGGTAAGAACAGCGGCGACGGCGTCGATTTTGCCGAGCTGCTCAAAAAAATAAACGCGCTCGACGGCGACTTCAAAATACGCTTCATGACCTCCCACCCAAAGGACTGCAACGAGCGTTTGCTCGACACTATGGCCGAGTGCGAAAAATGCGCGCGCCATCTGCACCTGCCGTTTCAGTCCGGCAACAACAGGGTGCTGAGGGAAATGAACAGGGGCTACACCCGTGAACACTACCTCGAGCTTATCGCCTACGCTAAAAAAGTAATGCCGGACATATCCCTTACAAGCGATGTTATAGTCGGCTTCCCGGGCGAAACCTACGAGGAGTTCCTCGATACGGTGTCGCTTATAAAAGAAGTGGAATTCACATCTCTTTTCACCTTCATCTTCTCGCCGCGTACCGGAACAAGGGCTGCTTCAATGGACGACCCCGTCCCGGCGAAAGAAAAATCAAAGTGGTTTTCCGAGCTTATCAAGGCTCAGGAGGAGGTCGCGGCAAAGCGCTGCGCGTCAAGTGTCGGCAAGGTGTTCAGGGTGCTTGTCGAAAACGAAACGGACAAGCACGACGGCACGCTCACCGGGCGTACCGACGGAAATGTTACGATAGACTTTCCCGGAGATACTTCGATCATAGGCAGCTACGCCGATGTAAAGGTCACAAACGCGAGAAACTGGACTCTGAGCGGCGAAATAAACAAATAAAAACCAATTACATAAAAAAGAAACGGAGAAACAAAAATGGATCTTATCAAGCTTACAAGAGAACTCGGCGCAGCTATTCAGCAGGACGAAAGATATATTGCTTTCGTTGACGCGCGCAAGGCAAACGACGACGACAAGGAGCTTAATGCCCTTATAGGCAAGCTCAATCTTATTCAGATGAACTATAAAAACGAGTCCGAAAAAGAGGAGCCGGACAGAGCAAAGCTCGACTCTCTCGACGAGGATTTCAGAAAGATATACGGCGAAATCATGCTCAATGAGAATATGCGCAAATTCGAAGAAGCCAAGCAGAATGTAGACGACATGATGAACTATCTCATACAGATACTCTCCCTTTGCGTAAACGGCGAGGATCCCGCTACCTGCGAACCCAAATCGGAAGAGGGCGGCTGCTCCGGCAACTGCGGAACCTGCGGCGGCTGCGGCTGATAAAAACAGCGGACGGTACGAAAATTTCCGAAAAACATTACGGTCAGCGAAAGGAATGAAAAAATGGCTGAATTTACTCCGATGATAAAACAGTATCTCAAAGTCAAAGAGCAGTATAAGGACGCTGTGCTTTTTTACCGGCTCGGTGACTTCTACGAGATGTTTTTTGACGACGCCGTCACCGCTTCGCGCGAATTGGAGCTTGTTCTCACCGGGCGCGACTGCGGACAGGAGGAGCGCGCGCCCATGTGCGGCGTTCCGTTCCATGCGGCGGAGGGGTACATAGCAAGACTCGTTGCCAAGGGCTACAAGGTCGCCATCTGCGAGCAGACGGAGGACCCGCAGTCCGCAAAGGGGCTTGTTTCGCGCGATGTTATAAGGGTCGTCACCCCCGGAACGGTGACAGAGAGCGTTATGCTCGATGAAACAAAAAACAATTTTCTCGCCTGTGTTTATTTTGACGGCTCGGTTGCGGGACTCAGTTTCTGCGATATTTCGACCGGTCAGCTGTTTGTAAGCGAGCTGTCGGGCAGCAGAGTGTCCGACAGGATAATAAACGAGCTTGCCCGTTTTAAACCGAGCGAGATACTCTTAAACGACAAATGTGCGTCGATAAAGGATGTTTCCGTCTACATAGAGCGCTCGTGCGACATAGTGGCAAGCATCAGAGATAAGAGCTGCTTTGACCTTAAAACGGCGGTGAACACCGTCACCGGGCATTTCAAAAAGAACATTGCCGAGCTTGATCTCGGCGGACTCGAAGGAGCTGTCCGTTCGCTCGGCTGTCTGCTTTCATATCTCTACGAAACGCAGAAGAATACGCTTGCGAACATTACGGACGCGGTGATTTACAGTGAGAGCCGTTTTCTGTCGCTTGACGCGACCGCGCGGCGAAATCTCGAACTCACCGAAAACGAACGCCGCCGCGAAAAGAAAGGCTCGCTTTTGTGGGTTCTCGACAAAACAAAAACCGCACCCGGCAAAAGAAAACTCTGCGAGTGGATACAGCAGCCGCTTATAAGCGTTTCGGCGATAAATGCCCGTCTGGACGCGGTTGAGGAGCTTTTCAATAACACTGTTCTCAGAAGCGAAGCGCTCGAAAAGCTCGGCGGTATAAACGACCTCGAACGCATTATAACCAGAATCGTCTATCAGACCGCAAACGCAAAGGAGCTTCGCACGCTCTCGCAGACGCTTGAAGTGCTGCCCGAAATAAAGGCGCTTCTTGACGGAGTCGGGGCGGGAATGCTCAAAGAGGTTTATGATACGATAGACACGCTCGACGATATAAAGAAGATGATAGATGCGTCTATCGTCGACGAGCCGCCGTTTTCGGTTCGCGAGGGCGGCATGATAAGAAAGGGTTGCAGTGAGGAGCTTGACAGCCTGAGGGCAATAGTCAGCGGCGGAAAAGACTTCCTGACGGAAACCGAGCGGCGCGAACAGGAGAAAACGGGCATCAAAAAGCTCCGCATAGGCTACAACCGCGTGTTCGGGTACTATATCGAGGTTCTTAATTCCTATCGCGACCTTGTCCCGGACAACTACATAAGAAAACAGACGCTTTCAAACTGCGAAAGATATATAACGCCCGAGCTTAAAGACCTTGAAGCAAAGGTTCTCGGCGCTCAGGACAGAATCGCAAAGCTCGAATACGAGCTGTTTGCAGCCGTGCGCGACTCGGTCGCGTCCGAGCAGCTGCGCATACGCAAAACGGCGGGCGCACTTTCAACTCTCGATGTTCTGTGTTCGCTTGCACGCGTTGCCGCCGAAAACGGCTATGTCCGTCCGTTTGTCGATAATTCCGATGTGATAGAAATCAGCGGCGGCAGACACCCCGTTGTGGAAAAATATCTTGACGGTGCGCCGTTTGTGCCGAACGACACCTATCTTGACGGCGAAAATAACCGTACCGCAATAATCACCGGGCCCAATATGGCAGGTAAATCTACATATATGCGGCAGGTAGCAATAATCGTTATCATGGCTCAGATGGGGTCATTTGTCCCGGCAAAAAGCGCGAACATAGGCATTGTGGACAGCGTGTTCACCCGTGTAGGCGCGTCCGACGACCTCGCAGCAGGTCAGTCCACCTTTATGACGGAAATGACCGAGGTCTCGCGTATTCTTGCGGCGGCAGGCCCTCGCAGCCTGATAATTCTCGATGAGATAGGCAGAGGAACCTCCACCTTCGACGGAATGAGCATTGCCCGCGCCGTACTCGAATATGTAAACGACAAAAAGAAGATAGGCGCAAAAACGCTGTTTGCGACACACTATCACGAGCTTACCGAGATCGAAGGAGAAATTCCCGGAGTTCTCAACTACAACACATCAGTAAAGAAACGCGGCGACGATATTACTTTCCTGCGCCGCATAGTCCGCGGCCCTGCCGACGGCAGCTACGGAATTGAGGTCGCGAAGCTCTCGGGTATTCCGCAGAGCGTTGTGAACCGGGCAAAGGTCATTCTCAAAGGACTTGAAAATTCCGAGTCCGAAAAGCGCGAGCCTCGTCCGTCCGTTCGGAAAGACGACGATATGCAGCTTGAATTCTTCGGGGCTGCCGAGAGCGAAGCGGACAAGGAGCTTAAAATGCTTGATGTGAACACCCTGACCCCGATAGAAGCGCTCAATAAGCTGTACGAGCTGAAAGCAAAGCTCACCGCGAAAAAATAAAAACGCAATAAAACTGTGCAAGAAAAAAACACCGTATCTATATACATTTATAGATGTCCGAGGAACCGATAATGGCAAAGATAAACATTCTGCCGAAAAGCATAGCAGAGCTTATCGCAGCAGGCGAGGTGGTCGAACGCCCTGCCTCCGTTGTGAAGGAGCTTGTTGAAAATTCAATAGACGCAGGCGCAAAAAGCGTCGCTGTTGAAATTCAGAACGGCGGCGTAAGGTATATCCGCGTGACCGACGACGGCTGCGGAATTGCTCCCGAGGATGTTCCCACGGCATTTGTAAGCCATGCAACGAGCAAGATAAAGGACGCGTCCGACCTTAATTCCATTCTTACACTCGGTTTCAGAGGTGAAGCGCTGCCGTCTGTCGCGGCGGTTTCGCGTCTTTCGATGCTCACACGCACCGAGGACAGCGACGAGGGCGTTGTCTACACTATCGAGGGCGGAGAGAATGCAAGCTGTTCTCCGGCGGGCTGCCCGGTCGGTACGACCATCACGGTTCGCGACCTGTTTTTTAACACACCTGCCCGCATGAAGTTCCTCAAAAAAGATGTCACCGAAGGCTCATGCGTCACCGATGTTGTAACAAAAGCGTCGCTTGCGCACCCCGAGGTACGCTTTTCGCTTATCAGGGACGGCAAAAAAGTGCTGTCCACCCCCGGAAACGGCAAGCTGTCCGATACCGTTTTTTCCGTGTTCGGGAAATCGGTCGCCGAAGCGCTTATACCGTGCGAATACTCGGCAAACGGAATTTCGGTCGTCGGGTATATATCAAAGCCGCTAAATAACCGCCCGAACAGGAATATGCAGTTCTTTTTCGTCAACGGACGAAGCGTTCGCATTCCGGCGGCAGTCCCGGCGCTTGACGAAGCATACAAAAACTCCATAATGGTGGGCAAGTTTCCCATGTGCTTTTTGAATGTGAGCATCGCAGCCGAAAAGGTCGATGTAAATGTCCATCCGGCGAAAACGGAGATTCGTTTTTCGGAGGAGTCCAAAATATTCGAAGTTATATACTACGCCGCCAAAAGCGCGCTTACAAGAGGGGATGTTTCGCGCCCGGCAATAAAGCTTAACGATAACTCGGTGCTTGAAGCGCCGCGGCAGAAAACCGAACAGCTCAGCTTTTCCGCACACCCGGTAAACGGAGCATCGGCTGCCGCCCGGCAGGAGAATCCGTATTCTTCGTTTGCCCGCAGTGATGACGCGCCGAGCGGTTCCGTTTTTGCAAAAAAACAGATTCCCGTAAGCATTGAAAACGGCGGAAATGCCTTTGCAGCTTCCCGAAACGGTCAAAGCGATAGCCTGTCCGGATACCGTTTAGGAAAGGATGAGGATACCGAGCAGGCAAGAGCCGGGCAAAAGGAATCCTTGACAGTTGCCGCGCAGCAAAACGAAAACGCGTCAATCACCGGCGCTTCTTGCGCAAAGGGCAGTGAAGCCGGAATGACCTCAGGCGGCGAAAACAGAACGACCGTTATTTCCGGAAACGACCGTGAAAAGGTTCTCTCCAGGGACATTTTGGCAGCAAAATACAATTACCCGCAGACGCTGCCGCTCAGATCATCGGAAGCCGACCCCATTTCGGACGGCGCTCCGCGTGCTTCTTCTCCCGAAACGGGCTACAATGTCCCGTGGATCAAAAAAACGAACATAGATGTTTTTGTCGACGACGCGCCTGTTGAAGATAAAGGCGGCGCGGCTGAAAAAGAACAAGCCGACGCCGGGCAGGCGAACGGTTTCGAAGCTGCCTCCGACGATTTCAGGATAATAGGCGAAGCGTTCAAAACCTACATAATAGTTGAAAAAGACTCCAAGCTTTTAATTATAGATAAACACGCAGCGCATGAGCGCATGATTTTTAATAAAATGACAAACTCTGCGGAGAGCTATTCGCAGGTGCTGTTAACGCCCGTTCCCGTCACACTTTCCGGAAAAGAATATGCGACGGTCACGGAAAACATCGGCATCTTTGCCGAAGCGGGCTTTACGGTGGACGATTTCGGCGACGGCACGGTTGCCGTACGCGAGTGTCCGGCGGAGCTTACAAAAGAAGATATTCCGTCGCTTATCATAGAAATCGCCGGGGAGCTGCTCAAAGGCAACACGCGCGCAAAGCCGGAGCGGCTCGAGCGCATACGCGAAACAGCTGCGTGCCGTGCCGCAATAAAGGCGGGCGACAGCTTAAAGCCCGAGGAAACATACGCTTTTGTCCGTCAGCTTTTGTCCGACAGCTCCGTAAGGTACTGTCCGCACGGCAGACCCGTTATGTACGAGCTTTCAAAACACGAGATCGAAAGGCAGTTCGGTAGATTGGGATGAACGATACACCCGAAAACAAAATACCTGTCATTGCGGTCGTGGGGGCAACCGCCTCCGGCAAGACCGCGCTGGCGGTCGAGATATGCAGACGCTTCAACGGCGAAGTCGTTTCGGCGGATTCAATGCAGATATATAAAGGTATGTCTGTGGCTACGGCGAAGCCTACACCGGAGGAAATGCGCGGAATAAAGCATCATCTTATAGATTTTCTGCCGGTTACGGAAAAGTACAGCGTCGCAAGATACATTGCGGACGCGTCTGCGGCTGTTGCGGATATCGTTTCCCGCAGCAAAACACCGGTAGTCGCCGGCGGCACCGGGCTTTATGCGGACAGCCTTTTACAGGGAGTCGTTTTTGAGGACGAGCCCGACACCGCCGAAGTAAGGCAGGCGCTTCGTCTGCGCCGCGAAAAAGAGGGCATTGAGGCTCTTTATGACGAGCTTGAAAAAATCGACCCCGAAACGGCAGAGTCGCTCCATATAAACAACGAGGGCAGAGTTTTAAGGGCGCTCGAAGTCTACTATCTCACAGGCGAAAAGCCGTCCGAACGCCGTATTCGGTCGCGGCAGACGGAAAGCCCGTTTTTGCCGCTCTATATTTCCATTGAGTATAAAGACCGCGAAAAACTCTACGAAAAAATCAACAAACGGGTCGACAATATGGTCGCAAACGGACTTATAGACGAAGCGCACGACTATTTTGCACTCGATAACGCCTGTACGGCTTCGGCTGCTATCGGATATAAGGAGCTTGCACCGTATTTCGACGGAGTGATAACGCTCCCGGAGGCGCTCGAAAATCTGAAAAGGGCGACACGGCGCTACGCAAAGCGCCAGCTCACATGGTACAGAAACAAGGAAGGCATTCACAGAATCTATGCGGACGAGCTTCCCGAGGGCGTGAGCGCGGCGGACGAAGCAGAAAAAATAATAACGGAATCGGGTCTGTTCAACAGATAAATAACGGAAAGGGGGACGCAGAACAAAATGGCTGAAAATAATACATCAAATACAAACGGCAATCGCAAGAAAAAAGGCAGACCGGCAATGCTGAGCGAAGCATTTCACAGCCATCCCGTCAACACAAATATCGATTTCCGACTCAGACCGGCGGTAAAACGCGTGTTTTATGTGCTTGTCGCGGTGCTGGTAATTGTGGCGGTAATTCATCAGATATACCTGAGATACAAGCCGCAGACGCAGCTCAATGTACAGACTGCGGTGCTGCGCAATGTCTATACAAGCGTTGACACGAAGGCATATGTCCTGCGCGACGAAACCGTTCTGCCGGCGTCCGGCGGCTCCACCGTTGTCCCGCGTATCGAGAACGGCGGAAAGGTATCAATAGGCGATACGGTTGCGGACATATATGTATCGGAGTCGGCGGCGGCGAACGCCTCGCTTATTCCGTCGCTCGAAAAAGAGCTTGATTATTATGAGGATATAAACGCGCTCGTTTCGTCGAATTTAGCGGCGGATATCAATGTTTACGAGCCTGCCGTCCTCAACAGCGTAATTTCAATAAAAAAGGATATAATTGCAGGTAACGCCGGAGAGCTGCTCGACGAAAGCTACCGCTTCGGCGAAAACATGACGATGCGTCAGACAGCCGTCGGCAAGACCGTTGATGTCGGCGCTGCTATTACCTCCCTGACAAGCGAGATAGAAAAGCTTAAAGCGGCGGCGGGCATAAAAAGCTCCGTCACAGCCGATGCGTCCGGCAGCTTTGTAAACACAACGGACGGCTACGAGGGGCTGGGCGACTTTTCAAAGGCAAAAGAATTGACCTACGATGATGTTGAGGGGCTTCTGAACGCTCAGCCGTCAAGCACGCACTATTCGCGCGTGGGCAAGCTTATTACTTCTTTTGTGTGGTATATTGTCTGCAATGTCCCCGAGCATGAGGCGGAAACGCTTGCCGTCGGCGATTTCGTGACCGTCACGATCGAAGGCTGCGGCGACTTGTCCGTTCGTACGGTCGCTAAAAATTCAAATCCGAACGGCTATGTTACGCTTGTTCTTTCGAGTAACGAAATGAACAAGGATCTTTCGCTTCTGCGGAAGGTGGACATAAAAATACATATGAACGAATTTACCGGCTACGAAATTCCGGCAAAGGCACTCAGAACCGTCGACGGCGAGAAGGGCGTATTTATACAGCTGGCCAATGTCGTGCGGTTCCGGAAGGTAGATATCGTTTATTCCGATGATACCGTTATTCTGTCGGGCAAATCGAGCAAATCGGGCTATGTGGCACTTTATGATGAAATAATTATCGAAGGGACGGATCTCTATGACGGAAAAATTATCGACTGAGTTTGATTTTTCGTACCTCGACCGAAATTACGCCGAGATAAAAGAAAGAATTGCTGCGGCAGCCGCAGCTTCGGGCAGGCAGCCGGAAGAAATAAAGCTCATGGCTGTCACAAAAACGGTGGCACCGCCGCCGATAAACCACATGATCTCTCTCGGGGTCGACCTCATCGGGGAAAATAAAGTTCAGGAGTTGCTTTCAAAAACTGACTTTCTGAACACGGATGGGCTTCAAATGCACATAATAGGTCATTTGCAGTCCAACAAAGTTCGCAAAATCATCGGAATCGTATCAATGATAGAATCCGTTGACAGTGTGGAGCTTGCCCGCGAGATTTCAAAGAGAAGTATTCTCGCCGGAACAACGACCGATATCCTTCTCGAAGTCAACATAGGCCGCGAGGAGGCAAAAACGGGCTTCGACTACGATGAAGCACTCGAACGCGCAAGCGAGATTTCCGAGCTGGAAAATGTCCGGATACGCGGTTTTATGGCGGTTCCGCCCATCTGCGAGGGCGATGAAGTGCGCAAATACTTTGCAAAAATGAACACTCTTTACATGGATTCGAAATCAAAGCTCGGAAACGGCAGCCTTATAGATACGCTGTCGCTCGGTATGTCGGCTGATTTCGAGGACGCAATAAAGGAAGGTTCGACCCTTGTAAGAGTCGGCAGCGCACTTTTCGGTGCAAGGTGTTATTGACGGCACGGAAAATAGCGGTTATAATAAAAACGCAGTGTAAAAATGTGTTTTCGGACAGAAAGAACCGTTTTAGTATACAAGCAGATTATTTTTAAGAAGGAAAGGATACGGGAATATGGGTTTCTCAGATAAAATCAAAAAAGCATTTTTCGTAAACGACTCGGATTATTACGACCCCGAGGAGGATGTGGAGCAGATAGAGGAGGACGAGGACGAATTCGACTCAATGTCGAGAAGAACCTCCGCGCCGCAGCGCGAAAGGGGCTTCGGACGCAATGACCGCGCCGAGCGCAAGTCTAATCAGGGCGCTGCAACAAAGGTGGTCGATATTCATACCACGGCAAAGCTCCAAGTCGTTCTTAAAAAGCCCGAGCATTTCGACGAGGGCAAGGCGATAGCGGACGAGCTTATCGAAAAGCGCACCGTCGTCATAAACCTCGAAGCTACGGCGAAAGACGAAGCGGGCAAGCTGCTCTGCTTTTTGAGCGGCGTTGCATATGCCAACGGCGGAAAGCTCAAAAAAATTGCGAACAACACATACATAATCACCCCCTACAATGTCGATGTGATGGGTGATCTGCTCGATGAGCTTGAAAATAACGGAATGTTCTTTGTTTGATAACAAACTGTTTTTCCATACTAATTCCGATTTGGAGAAAGGACGAGGCAAATGCTTACCCCGGCTCAGCTTAAACAGATAAAACTCGAACAGCGCGAGGACGGTTATTATTCCGCGCAGGAGGTGGATCGCCTTATCGGTCAGATAAGCGCCGATTATTCCGAGGTGTTCACCGAAAACGGCAACCTTGTAAGAAAGCTCAGCATTCTTGCCGCTAAGCTCGATGAGTACCGCAAGGACGAAACCGTTTTGCGCGATGTTCTTCTGAACGCCCAGAAAAGCGCAGACCTTATCATTTCCACAGCGCAGGCGAGAGCCGATGAAATGATCGAAGAAGCAAACAAAAGCGTTGCCGATATAGTAAAAACAGCCGACGGAATAGTTGACAACGCCAAGGCAAAGGCGGAAAAGGTCAACGCCGCCGCCGAAGCCGAATATGCAAGTATTATTTCCTCCGCAAAGGTTCTTGCCGAAGGTTATATAAACGCCGCGCAGGAGAATGCAGAAAAGGTAAACGCCGAAACGCAGCGCAGCGTCAACGAGCTTATCACCGACTGCGACACGAAAGCCACCGCCGTTCTCGAAAAGGCGCAGGCACGCGCATCCGAGCTTATGGCTGAGGCGCAGAAGGCAGCGGACGCAATAGCCGAAAACGCAAAGGCAGACGCGGACGAAATGCGCGAGGAAGCAAAGAGCGAAGCGGAAAAGAACGCGCAGGATATTATAGATAACGCCAACAGCGAAGCTAAAAAAATCATGGACGAAGCCAACGCTTCTGCTGAAAAAACGATCGAAAACGCAAAAGAGGATTCCGACAGCCTTCGTTCGCAGACAGCCGCAACGGCTCAGTCCGTTATGAACGAGGCGCAGAACAATGCGGCAGAGCTTAAAGAAACAGTTGAAAAGTATTCAGCCGAGCTTCGCGAGGACGCACGGAACAAAGCTCAGCAGCTTTTGTCCGAGGCTTCAAGCAAGGCTGAACAGATGGTAGCCGAAGCGAAGGCAAGCTCTGAGGAACTGCTCCGTTCCTCGCACGAAAAAGCCGAAGCGGAACTCTCACAGGCGGCTGAAAAAGCAAAAGCTCTTGCCGAGGAAACGGAAAACGCAAAAACCGAGCTTCTCGAACAGGCGCGCGCTTCGCTTGAAGCCGCAAAGACCGCCGAGAACGAAGCGCAGGAAAAGGCTTCCGCGCTCCTCTCCGAAGCGGAACAAAAAGCATACGATATGCTTGAAGAAGCCCGTGTGAAGTCGGTTGAAATGATAAACTCCGCCGAAAAAGAATCCACCGAGATGATAACCTCCGCCCAAGCTCAGTCGGACGAGATAAAAGAAGTCACGAACCGCAACGCATACGCAAAGCTCGAAGAAGCGCGTGCGAAGGCGGAAACCGCAGTAGAGGATACTCGTGCTCAGGCAACAGCGGCGCTCGACGCCGCAAAAACGGAAGCTCAGGCTATGCTTGACGAAGCCAAAAAGCTGGCAGAGGAAATCAAAACAAAAACACAGGCTCAGGCAGTCGAGCTTACGGAAGCGTCAAAGGCTCAGGCTCTCGGCATAATCGCCGAAGCCAAGCTCGCCGCCGCAGC
Organism: Clostridiaceae bacterium; assembly: GCA_016297645.1. Classification (GTDB taxonomy): domain Bacteria; phylum Bacillota; class Clostridia; order Oscillospirales; family Acutalibacteraceae; genus RUG806. Next base: position 20,413 of record JAEDGF010000005.1, on the reverse strand, counting down.
TCTTGCGGCCGACACCGAAAAGCGCGTCAACGAAGCGCTTGAAGCGTGTGACGCGACTGTTGAAAAGCAGCTTAACGAAGCAAAAGAAAAAAGCAATATCATGGTCAGCATTGCCACCGAGAATGCGCGCTCCAAAACGGATAACGCCGACAGGAACGCCAGCGCAATGCTTGACGACGCGAAGAAAAAGTCTGCCGAAATGCTCCTTTCCGCGAAAAACGAATGCGAGCGCATGGCACTTCTCGCAGGCAGCCTTAAAAGCCGCATAACCGACCTTCTTACCACGGCTGCGCAGAACTACAACACCGTGAGAAGTCAGGCTGCGTCACTTCGCGAGAATCTTCAAAAGCAGGCAGCCGCGAGCGAGGAACTGCTGAAAGCGCAGCGCGACGCTCTTGCCGTTTTGCCGGCGTTTGAGGAGAGTGAAGCGTTCAATGTAAATCTCGACGCGGTCGTTGAACCGCTCACCGAGGGTATCGATGCGGTAGGCGTTTTGTCCGGCTTCGGTATCTCTGCGGAAAGAGAAGTTACGAAAGATAAAATAGACGACGCGCCCGATTATTCCGAAATGGCGGCGTCGGAAAAGACACCTGCCGTCGAGCTTGCCGCCGATACGGCATCTGCCGACGAGAAAGCAAAGGAAATAAGCGCGGTCAGTGCGGAGGAGAGCATTGCGGAAAAATCGAACTTCGACGATCTGTCCGCCGTTAAACTCAGCGAAAACAAAAACGCCGCCGGGCAGGACGAAAGCACTGCGGCAGCAGACATAGACGGCACGGTCGGATTCGGTGAAAACGACACGACTCCGCAGTATTCCGCCGCCGCATTTACCGAACGGGCGGAAACCGCGAGAGGTACTGTAACACAGACGGCTGACAGCAGCGAGAAAAAGGTTGCGGATATAGCCGCCGAAGGTGCCGCAAGCGTTGAAGCCGAAGCAGCCGCGCAGGCGGCAGTCCGCGAAACAATTGAAAAAGCCGAAAAAGAGAGAATAGAAGCGGAAAAGCTTGAAGACGAAAAGCTTATTGAAGAAGTACACGCGGCAGAAAATACCGTATCTGCGAACAGAGCCGCTCCCTCCGATTCCGCCGAAAGCGAAACGAACGGAGAAAAAGGCGGTTTCTCGTTTGACTCGTCTGCCTTAGACACCGACGATACCGCTTCGAATGACGATGAACCGGCGCAGTCCGATACGGCAGCGTCCGGCGGCATTGATGTAAGTGCGTTTGACGACTTTGACGATTTCGGCGATTTCGAGGACATCGGAGCGAGCGCACAGAGCGCCGCGCCGCAGCCTGCCGAGCCGGAAGCCTCCGACGACAATGCTTATGACGAAGAAGTGGCAAGCGGAATTTCCGACAAGATAGCGGCGGCAATGCGTACCTCCGCAAGTGAAAAGAATGACTCGGACACCGACGGTATTTTTGACGATACACTCGGCGAACCCGAAAACATAACCGAGGACGCTCCCCTCGATTCCGACGACGGCGGCTCGGTTCCCGACGGTGGATTTGATTTCGACTTCTCGGTATTCGAGGATACGCCTGCTCCCCGGGCAGTTCCCGAAAAAGAGGACAAGAAAAAGCGCAAGGGCAAAAAGAAAAGATAACGGAGGCGTACCTTGAAAAACACGACGAAAAGAATTATCGGATTCGTTTTGCAGCTCGCGTCCGTCGGAGTCCTCGTTCTGATCGACAGGCTTATTAAAAATGTCGCTGCCGAAAAGCTCATCGGCGGCGGAACGGTCGTCCTGATAAAGGGTGTACTGGGGCTTACCTATGCGGAAAACACGGGCGCGGCTTTCAGTATGTTCAACACCTCCACAAATGTACTTTCGGTCGTTACCGGAGTCGTTATGGCGGTAGGGCTTGTCCTGCTTTTTGTGATAAAAAACAAGCCGAAAATATATGATATCTGCGTTCCGCTCATTATTGCCGGCGGAATGGGGAATCTGCTCGACCGGCTCACGCGCGGCTATGTTATTGATTATATCAGAACGCTTTTTATAGATTTTCCCATCTTTAACTTTGCCGATATTCTTATTACCTGCGCCTGCTTCGCGATAATTATCTATCTCATCTACGAGATGGTGACGGACAGCCGCAAGGCGAAAGCCGAAAAAGCGGCAGCCGAAACGATAAGCGCCACAAAAGATGAAAACGAAGCAGCGGATGAAACGAAAGCCGAAAAGCTTGAACACGAAAAGAGCGAAAACACGGCGGACGGTGAAGTGAAATGACGGAGCTATCGCTTTCGATTCCGGACAGTCTTGCCGGTGAACGGCTCGACAGGGCAGTCCCTGTCCTTGAAGAATCGCTCTCGCGTTCCGCAGTGCAAAAGCTCATCGAAAACGGCGAAGTGCTTGTCAACGGCAAAAAGGCCGACAAGAAAACGAAGCTCGCCGCAGGCGGCATTATTACCGTAAATGTCCCCGAGCCCGAGTGCCTTGACGCGGTCGCGCAGAACATTCCGATAGAGATAGTATACGAGGACGAGTATCTCCTTGTCGTGAACAAACCCAAGGGAATGGTCGTTCACCCGGCGGCAGGAAATCCGGACGGGACGCTCGTAAATGCCCTTCTTTACCACTGCGAGGGCAGACTTTCGTCAATAAACGGAGTTATCCGCCCGGGTATAGTCCACCGTATAGACAAAGACACCTCGGGACTTCTCATAGTTGCGAAAACGGACGAAGCTCACAGGGGACTTGCCAAACAGATAAAGGAGCATTCCTTCAAACGGGAGTACCGCGCGGTGACGGTCGGGCATCTGCCGAATGAAAGCGGCACGGTCAATGTTCCTCTCGGAAGAAGCCGTACCGACAGAAAAAAACAGACGGTGAACGGAATAAATCCGCGTGAAGCCGTCACGCACTACAATGTTTTATTGAGCTTCGAGGGCTTCGATTATGTCCGATTCGTTCTCGAAACGGGCAGAACACATCAGATAAGGGTGCATTCCGCGTACACAGGTCACCCCGTCGCAGGCGATGCAGTCTACGGTTCACCCGCAAAGGGACTCGGCTTGTCGGGGCAGTGTCTGCACGCGGCGATTATAGGCTTTATCCACCCGATAACCGGCGAATATCTCGAATTTACTTCGCCGCTTCCCGATTACTTTACAGATTTTCTCCGCAAGCACGGCGTAACACCCGGTGATATAGAAAATGCGGAGAGAAATATATCCAACCAATTATGATACTGACAAGGAGAGTGCTTTTTATGGACAAAGCAGAGAAAAAACAGCTCAAAAAGATCGCCTGCAATGTGAGAAAGGGCGTTATCGAAGGCACATTCAATGCAAAGAGCGGACACCCCGGCGGTTCGCTTTCGATTGCGGACATTCTCACTTATCTCTACTTTAAAGAGATGAACATCGACCCCAAGGATCCCCATAAAGCGGATCGGGACCGTTTTGTTCTCTCAAAGGGTCACGCCGCGCCTGCTCTTTATGCGGTGCTTGCCGAGAGGGGCTTCTTCCCGGTCGACGACCTTAAAACACTCAGAAAATCCGATTCCTACCTTCAAGGTCATCCGAATATGAACTATGTTCCCGGCGTTGACATGAGCACCGGTTCTCTCGGGCAGGGCGTTTCCGCAGCCGTAGGTATGGCGCTTGCTTCAAAGCGCGGCGGCGATCTGTTCAGAGTTTACACTATTCTCGGTGACGGTGAGATACAGGAGGGTCAGGTCTGGGAGGCTGCAATGTTTGCCGCAGCCAAAAAGCTTGACACGCTTACTGTTATTGTCGACAATAACAACCTGCAAATAGACGGAACTGTCGAAGAAGTAAATTCCCCCTATCCCATTCCCGAGAAGTTCGCCGCGTTCGGCTTCAACACTATTGAAATCTGCGGTCACTGCTTCGATGAGATAGAAAACGCACTCGAAAACGCAAAGTCCGTAAAGGGCAAGCCCACCGCCATTATCATGAAAACCGTAAAGGGCAAGGGCGTTTCGTTTATGGAAAATAAGGTCAACTGGCACGGAAGCGCACCCAACAAGGAACAGTATGACGAGGCTATGGCTGAACTCAACGCAGCAGCCGCTGCAATTGACGCTGAATAAGGAGGGCATTAAAAATGGCAGATGTAATTAAAACGGCAACGAGAGATGCTTACGGCAAGGCTCTTGTGGAGCTTGGAGAAAAGAACGAAAAGCTCGTGGTTTTTGATGCCGACCTTGCTGCGGCTACAAAAACAGGTATGTTCAAAAAGGCTTTTCCCGAGCGTTTTATCGACTGCGGAATAGCCGAAGGCAACATGATGGGCGTGGCAGCCGGTATGGCTACCGCCGGATACACTGTATTTGCAAGCTCATTTGCAATGTTTGCCGCAGGCAGAGCGTTTGAACAGATAAGAAATACGATAGGTTATCCCCACCTCAATGTTAAGATAGGTGCAACTCACGCCGGTATTTCGGTAGGCGAGGACGGCGCAAGCCACCAGTGCTGCGAGGATATCGCTCTTATGCGTACCATTCCCGGTATGACGATAATCAACCCGGCAGACGACATCGAAGCCCGTCTTGCCGTCTTTGCGGCAGCGGAGCATAACGGCCCCGTCTATATGCGTTTCGGCAGACTTGCAGTGCCGAGAGTGTTTGACGAAAGCTACAAATTCGAAATAGGCAAGGGCGTTTATCTCAACAAGGGTACGGATGTTACCGTCATTGCCACCGGACTTCTTGTGGAGAGAGCCATTCAGGCTGTCGAGCTTCTGAAAAACGAGGGTATAAGCGCGTCCCTTATCAATATGGCTACCATTAAGCCCATTGACAGAGAGATAATCATTGACGCGGCGAAAACAACCGGCTGCATCGTTACCGCCGAGGAACACAATATTATCGGCGGACTCGGTTCGGCTGTTGCCGAAGTTGTTGCGGAGGAGTGTCCCGTTCCGGTTCTCAGAGTCGGTGTTGAGGATACCTTCGGAAAGTCCGGTCCCGCGCTTGAACTTCTCGAAATCTTCGGACTTAACGCACAGAATATCGTTGCCAAGGCGAAGAAGGCAATCGAACTTAAAAAATAATAATTTGTATACAAAAAGGACAGTAATCAGCTATGAACAGCATTTTCGATTTAAGATCAATGCGTTATTTTATCGACACCTGCCACCAGTCGTGGCTCAAAGGCTGGAACGAGCGCAACGGCGGCAACATGAGCTACCGCATGAAGCCCGAGGAGGTTGCCGAGTGTGAAAAATTCTTTTCGTACGAAGCTCCCGAAAAGCCCATAGGACTCAGCGTTCCCAACCTTGCCGGTGAATATTTTATTGTTACCGGCAGCGGTAAGTACTACAAAAATGTTCTCCGTGAGCCTGAAAACAACATATGTGTTGTAAAGCTCGACGACAAGGGCGAGAATTACAGGATTGTATGGGGTCTTGCAGAGGGCGGCGTTCCAACGAGCGAGCTTCCCACGCATCTGCTCAACCATTCCATAAAGAAGGAGCTTACCGGCGGTGAGTACAGAGTAATAATGCACGCCCACCCGGCTAACATCGTCGCTCTTACATTCCTTCTTCCGCTCGAAGATAAGGTCTTTACCCGTGAAATATGGGAGATGATAACGGAATGCCCCATAGTTTTCCCGGCAGGTATCGGCGTTGTTCCGTGGATGGTCTGCGGAAGTGCGGATATTGCGTACGCCACCGGCAAAAAGATAAAAAAGTATGACGCGGTAATCTGGGCGCACCACGGTATTTTCTGCGCCGGCGCGGATTTCGATTCCACCTTCGGTCTTATGGATACAATTGAAAAATCCGCAGAAATACTTATTAAGACAATGTCCTGCGGCGGTAAAAAACGCTGCATCACAGCTGAACAGATCCTTGCGCTGAGCGAGCCTTACAATGTCAATATAGACAAAAATATGCTCGAATAATTGACGCTTGTTACAAAAATTATTGTTTCACTTGTAATGCCTGCGCTTATGTGATAAAATTATTTGAAGAAATGCTTTATCAGGAACGGTGAATTAACTATGGCAACATTGTGTCCAAAATGCGGTTATAAGCTTAGAATACGCGACTGGCGTCCCGAATGTCCCAAGTGCGGCGTTAATGTCATGTACTACGGCAACGAGGAACGCCTCAGAAAAGAAGCGGACGCGGCTGAATTGCACCACGCGCTTACTCAGCCCAAATATGACCGTCTGAAATTCTCTCTTATCGGTCATCCTCTTTCTATTGTAAGGCTTGTTCTCGGGCTTCTTCCGATAGCTGCAATGCTTATTCCGTCCGGTACTCTCAAATATGTACTGCCCTTTGCGGAGCATTCCGATACCGTCAGCTTTATATCGGTCATTCAGTTTATTACCGATAAGGGGCTTGATTTCGGTTTGCTTACATCGCTTTTCGGCTCCTCTCTCATAGGTCCCGCCATGGTATGCTGGGCGCTTGCTCTTGTGGGCGTTTTGGGAGTCGCGGTGGTTTCTCTTGTCGGATGGATATGCCTTTGCCTGTCCTGCTCACCCAAGGGTATGCAGCGTAATATTGCGTTTCCCGTGATCGGTATGGTGTTTGCCACACTCGGTTTTATTTCGTACGCTCTTATGGTACAGAAGCTCAATGCAGCTGTTCCCGATGTGTTCAGCGGAACCGTTACTCCGTGGGCATACATACTCGTTATGGTTCTTTTTGCGGCAATAATCGTCGTAAATGTCATTTATAAGAAGAAAAATATTCCCGTGAAATATAAAGATGTTTCCGAGCTTCTTATTCCTTATGACGAGCGTCCGTCCACCATCGCAAAGAAAAAGGCAGAGGCGGAAGCGGCAGCGAAATAAGCTGTAATAAATTACTCAGCCGGCGTATTTTTCGTAATTCGCCGGCTGTTTTTGACTGTTTTTAATTTCGTCGGAAGAGTCTTGTAAGGGACTCACGAAAACCGGTTTTCCGCAAAACGGGAATTTCTGCCGGCTGCGGAAGATTTGGTTTTTCGTTAATACGGCGGCGGATATATATTGTAAGTGAGTGAAAAAATGTACGGTTTTATTTGTCCCGTGTGCGGTGAGGTGCTGAACGGTACGGGCTCTGCCTACCGCTGTGTAAACGGGCATTCTTTTGACGCTGCGAAGGAGGGGTATGTCAACCTTCTTTTGGGCAGCCGGGCGGGTTCTCTTACGGGGGACAGTGCCGAAATGGCACGCTGCCGCCGCGACTTTTTGTCGAAGGGGTATTATGATGCGCTTGCCGAGGAGCTGTGCGACATCGCCGAAAGATACGGCGTCGGAAATCGAACGCTTGACATCTGCTGCGGTGAGGGACATTATTCGTCCTACTTCAAAAAGAACAGGCAGAACGGCGAGGTGCTGGGCTTCGACCTCTCGCGCGAGATGGTAAAACGCGCGGCAAAACAGAATAAAGATGTTTTTTATGCAGTCGCAAATATGACCTCTATCCCGGTCGCCGACGGTTCAACAGACTGTGCGTTCCACCTTTTCGCTCCCTTTTATGAGAGTGAGTTTTCGCGCGTTTTGTCCGACAACGGCATTCTCATAAGCGTTGTGTCGGGGGAGCGCCACCTTTTTGAATTAAAGGAGCTTTTGTACGAAAAACCGTATCTCAACGAAGTAAAAGAGCCGTCCGGCGGTAAAATGTACCTTGTTGAAGAATACGAGCTGAACAGGCGTGTTTCGATTGACGGGAATGAGGATATAACCGCGCTTTTCAGAATGACCCCGTACGGCAGTCATACGCCTGAAAACGGCTTGCGCCGATTGACCGAAACCGAAAAACTCGACATTACCCTGTCTTTCCACTTCTTTATCTACCGGAAATGACGGGAAAGAAAGTCACTTTTCAGGCACGGCAGACGGACTCCGCACGACTAATAAGTTACGAATATTAAAGTTTTATTTTCTTAAAACTTGAAATACAACAAAACATGAAGAAAGGCGGCTGAAAAAATGCCCATATCATTTAACAGCACCAAGAAAGTGTTTAAGCTCGATACACCGTTTTCAACTTACGCTTTCAAAATTTTTGAGGAAAACTATCTTGTCCACCTCTACTACGGCGCGTTCGTCCCCGACGACGAGTTCGGCGAGTATGAGAGAAGGCGCAGCTACGCTTCTTTCAGCGCATCGAATGCAAATCTGACGCATATGGATTTCTCCGCGGATGTATTCCCCATGGAGATAGGCTGCAACGGCTGCGGCGATATGCGTATTTCCGCTTTGCAGATAAGAAACTCTGACGGAAACGCATCTACCGATGTCCGCTATGTTTCGCATAAAATATATTCAGGCAAGCCCGCTATTCCCGGACTTCCCGCGCTTTATGCGAATTCGGACGACGAGTGTACCACGCTTGAAGTGACGACTCTCGATAAGGTCACGGGAGCGGAGGTCACACTTGTCTACACTGTGTTCGAAAAGCTCTCGGCGATGACCCGTTCCGTTGTCGTTAAAAACACCTCGGACAAATCCTTCGAAATAGAAAAAGTGATGAGCTTCTGCCTTGATATGGACAGCTCCGACTACGACCTCATTACTCTGTACGGAAGGCACAACTGCGAGCGCAACTTCGAAAAGCGTCCGCTTGCGCACGGCTATCAGGGTATAGGCAGCCGCCGCGGAACCTCCTCGTCGCAGCAGAACCCCTTCATGGCGCTTCTTTCATCGAACGGCGGAGAGGATTTCGGCGAAGCGTACGGCTTTAACCTTGTCTATTCCTGCAACCACCTCTGCGAAGCCGAGGTAGATTTCAACAACTGCACTCGCGTTACAATGGGCATCAACCCCACCGATTTCGGCTGGACTCTTGCTCCCGGCGAGAGCTTTTATTCCCCCGAAGCCGTCCTCGTTTACTCAAATGAGGGCTTAGGCGGAATGAGCCGCACCTTCCACCGTCTTTACAACAACAACCTTGTCAGGGGTAAATGGACAAAGCTCAAACGCCCCCTTCTCGTCAACAACTGGGAAGGCACCGGCATGGACTTTACCGACGAAAAGCTCTACAACATCGCGAAATGGGCAAAGGAAACCGGCATTGAAATGCTCGTTATGGACGACGGCTGGTTCGGTCACCGCGACGACGACCGTTCTTCACTCGGCGATTGGTTTGTTGACTCCAAAAAATTCAAAAACGGCATGACGGCGTTTATACAGAGCGTCAAAGACCTCGGTCTTAAATTCGGCATTTGGTACGAGCCCGAAATGATTTCGCCCGATTCCGAGATATACCGCAAGCACCCTGACTGGTGCATTCATGTCCCCAACCGCGAGAGAAGTGTCGGCAGATGGCAGTATGTCATGGACATGACAAGAAGCGATGTAAGAGATTATCTGTTTAATATGATGAGCGATATTCTCGGCAATAATCCCATCGACTACATAAAGTGGGACTTCAACCGCAACATCACCGAAGCAGGCTCTGCACTTCTTCCGCCCGAAAAGCAGAAGGAATTCTTCCACCGTTTCATTCTCGGCACATACGAGCTTATGGACAGGATCGTAAAGGCGTTCCCCGACCTGCTGTTTGAAAACTGCTCGGGCGGCGGCGGACGCTACGACCCCGGTATGATGTATTTCTCACCTCAGATATGGTGCTCGGACAACACGGACGCACTTTCGAGAGTCGATATTCAGTTTGGTTCATCCCTCTGCTATCCGGCTTCCGTTCAGGGCGCTCATGTTTCCGCAAGCAAGCGTTCCGGCTATGAAACAAAGCGCAATGTCGCAATGTGGGGTTCGTTTGGCTACGAGCTTGACCCGGCAAACATCAGCGAAGAAGCGCGCGAAGAGATCAAGGGACAGATCGCCGATTACCACAAGTATTACGACCTCATTCATTACGGCGACCTCTACCGTATAATCTCCCCGTGGGATGACCCCTACAAGTGCGCATGGGAGTTCGTCAGCGAAGATAAGACTGAGGCAATGCTCACCGTTCTTATTAAATTTGCTATCGAGCGCCGCTGCTTTATAATTAAGCTCAAAGGACTCGACCAAAAAAAGAAATATCTGTGCGACTACGACGGACTGGTTCGCTCCGGTGCGCTTCTTATGAACGCCGGAATCAATCTCTACGAGCTTCCCGAACGGGACGGTTACAGTACAGCCCTTCACTTTACCGAAGTAAAGGACTGACGCACCGGCTGCACCGTCAGCCTCGGTAGTGAAGGACCGACACATTAGCTTTTGCCGGCAATGTCAATGGCAAAGGACCGACCTACCGACTTTTTACCGGTGAAGTTAAGGGAAGGAAAACGACCTGTCAGATTTTATCGGTGAAAACAATCGTAAAAGAGTTTACCGAAAAAACAAAGCGCGCCGCCTGCGAAAATCGCAGGCGGCGCGCGGCATTGTCGGTGTCTGCCGTGCTTTTTAAGGGCGCGGCTTTTTTGTTTTGCTCGGTTAAAGAGGGCAGTGCCGTATCTTTCTCCGGGCGGTTATTTCAAAAAATCAATGACGGCAGAAAGCACATCCGGTCTTTTTGTCGTTATATTGTCGGGTGCGGTTTTCAAAACTCTGAGCATATCCGTAACGGAATTTGCCGTCCAAACAGAAACGAGCAGCCCGTTTTCGTGAAAGACTCTTACAAGTTTGTCGGAGGAGTATTTGAGGCTTATGTTCAGTCCGACAGCGCCCGCGTCCTTCACCGTCTTAACAAGCTCGAGAAGATAGTCTTTTTCGTCCAGTCGCGTTCTGTCCGGCTTATAATTGAGATAATACATAAGTCCGGGCGCTTTCGTGCGGACTGCGTCAATGTCTTTCAGCTCGATGCCTGTGAAGAAAATCCGGTCGGGAATCCCCGTTTTTTCGGCAATTTCAGGCACTTTTCCGAGAAACGCCGTCGTTTTCACATCGACATTTATTTTCTTTGTCGCGTTTTCGGATACGATTTTGAAAGCGTCCGCAAGAAGCGGACACCCGTCCTCCGGCGTATTGTGTGACAAGACAGGTGTACCGTCCCGTGTGAAATTGAGGTCTATTTCCGCTATGTCAGCGCTGCTTTCAAGCGAAACGGACAGAGAGTTGAGCGTGTTCATCTCTGTTTTGTTCGCGCCCGTGTGAGCCGTTATCGTAAAGTCGTTCGGCAGACGGTCGATACCGTCCCGAACAGAGCTCAGCAGCTTACCCGTATATGCTGCGGCGGCAAAAAAGCACGCCGTAAAAGCAGTTACGGAAGCGGAAAAAAGCCTTTTCTTTGTTTTTTGCTTCATGTTATGCGATAGGTTCACCCTTCGAATTGAACAGGGGGAGCTTTTCAAGATAAACAATGTCATCTCTGTCCTGCGCATCGCCCTCTGCGAGAATCGTCATCTTTCCGCAGATAATACCGCCGGCTTTGTGTACCAGCTGTTCGAGAGCCGAAAGTGACTCACCTGTTGAAATGACATCGTCAAGAAGGAGTATCTTTTTGCCCTTCATAAGCTCTGCGTCAGCAGTATCGAGATAGAGCTTCTGCTCCTTTGCCGTGGTTATCGAGTGAACATCGACCTCAAAAACACCGGTCATGTAGAGCTTGGGGTTCTTTCTCGCAACAAAATATTTTTTATCGCCGTGCTGGCGTGCCATCTCGTGGATGAGCGGAATTCCTTTGGCTTCGGCGGTGAGAAGATAATCGTATTCGGGAGCTTTTTTGAGAAGCTCTCTCGCGCAGGCAACGGTAAGCTCCGCGTCACCGAAAATAACGAATGCGCCTATCATAAGTTCATCGTTGAGTTTGCACAGCGGAAGCTGTCTTTTGCAGCCGGCTATTGTCATTTCGTAATACATTGTTCTATTGTCCTTTCGCAATCATTGCGCAGAATTAGGGCGGGAAAGAAGATAATATCCTTTTTTATCCGCCTATACAATTATAATACGAAAAACATAAAAGTCAACAATCTATCTCATCGGTGCGGCTGTTTCTTCCTTTTCGGAGGGGATTCGCTTTCCATAGGCTGACGGGATTCAAACCCATGTCGCCCGTCAGTGCCCCTTTTCGGCACTTTTCGCCCTTTTCGTCTTGACTTGCGTCAGCAAGCCTGCACCTCAAAAAACGAAAATTGCTCAAAAATTGTCTACTGTCGGGTGCAGAGCAGTTTTGCCTGAGCTGATTTTTGTTCAGGCAAGGCAAAGCCCGCAGCGAATACTTGATGTATTTGCAAGGGTTTTAACGCGGCATGAGCGAAAATCAACCGGTCAAAACCGACACGGGTTCAAGTCCCGTCAGCCTAAGCTGTGCAGCGCCGTCTTTGGTGTATTCCGGTTGTGCTTTGAGCTTTTTTTGTCCGTCAGCTCGAATAGTCCTCGGCGATGCTCATAAGCTCGGCATCCGACGACACGGAAATTCCCCTTTGAAGCGTTTTTATTTCATCGGCCGACAGGTCAAGTCTCTCAATCGAAATTTCCCTTGTGACGGCTCCGTTTGCGTCCGTGAAAATAAGAGTTGAAGTACCCTCCGCGAGCATTACAGTGAGCGGCGGCAGCGAGCCTTGCTCTTTTGTCAGACCCGTTTCGAAAAAGTATAAACTGCACACGAGCGCACACAGCAGCATTACAGACAAAAAAATATACAACATTTTGTTCCGATTATTCAAAAAATCACCTTTATAACAAAATTGTAATCATATTTTTTGATGAATTTTCGGAAAAATACTAAACAAAATCAGAAAAGTATGATAGAATATGCGCAAACTATTTTTTTTCAAGGATCATTTTTAAATAATACGGAGTAAGTGTTTTATGGCTAAAAACAAAACGGCTGATGTTGCCCGTAAAAAGAAGAAAAAAAAGAAGAAGATGAGTAAAGGGCTTACCGTATTTCTTACGGTGCTTCTCATCTGCTTTATGGTTGCGGTCGTTGCCGGCGGCTCGATTGCCTTTACGGTTTTTTACGATGTCGGACTTATCGGTCACATAAACCCCGATAAAGAGCAGGCGGGTATCGACTACATAGACCTGAACGAGTACATTGCCAACCAGCAGCAGACGACCATTGTCTATGCTTACGACAAAAATATGAAGGAGCAGGAGATAGCTCGTCTGCACGGTTCGCAGAACCGTATTTGGATAAAGCTCGACGATGTAAGCAAGTATGTAAAAGAAGGCTTTATCGCGTTGGAGGACAAACGCTTTTATCAGCATAAGGGCGTTGACTGGATAAGAACAGCCGGTTCTATTGTCTACGACCTTTTGGGGAAGGATCTGCAAGGCGGTTCTACAATTACGCAGCAACTTATAAAAAACCTTACCGGTGAAAACAAGAAAACGCTTGTCCGTAAATATAACGAGATAAAAAATGCCCTCGCTCTCGAACGGCACTATTCAAAGGACGAAATATTCGAAGCATATCTCAATACCGTCTACCTCGACATGGGCTGCTACGGAATAAAGACGGGTGCCGAGTATTATTTCGGCAAGGAAGCAAAGGATCTTACGCTCATGGAGAGCGTCACACTTGTTGTTATAACAAACGCCCCCAGAAAGTATAACCCCATCATCAACTACGAAAATAACCTTTCCCGCGCAAAGCTCTGCCTTAGCTATATGCTCGAACAGGGCAAGATAAGTCAGGAGCAGTACGACGCGGCTCTTGCCGAGAAGCTGACCTTTGTCGGTAAGCTCGTCAAAAATAACGACGACGAAGAAAAGAAGGAAGAAACCAAGAGCGAATATCAGAGCTACTATGTCGATTTTATTATCGACAGCGTTATAGACGACCTCGCCGCAAAATACGGCTACTCCGAAAACGAAGCGTGGCGCAAGGTCTATTACGGCGGACTTAAAATCTATTCCGCCGTTGATATGGATATTCAGGAGGAAATGGAGGATGTATTCTACAACAGGATAACATTCCCCAAAGAGGAGGACACCGAGGAAAATCCCGCAATTCAGGCGGCTATGACCGTTATGAATTACGAGGGCAGGGTGCTCGGAATCATGGGTCAGCTCGGTCCCAAGACCGGCGACCGCGTTCTGAACATAGCTACCGATTCGCCCCGAAACCCCGGTTCGTCGATAAAGCCGCTCAGCGTTTATTCACCCGCTATCGAGCTTAACTATTATTACTGGTCGAGCTATCTGCCCAACTTCGGTATAATGCTCCCCGGAAACACCAAGGCGTGGCCCACAAACTACGGCGGCGTTACCGGCAGCATAAGCGACCTCAGAAACTTGCAGGAGGCTCTCGCGCCGTCACTCAACACCATTCCCGCGCGAATAGTTCAGACGCTCACCCCGGCAAGAAGCTACTCGTTCCTGCGCGACAACTACCACATTTCGACGCTTGACCCGTCCGACGCGGACTACGCTCCCATGGTAATAGGCGATATGTACCGCGGCGTTACAACTCTTGATATGGCTGCCGCGTATGCGGTTTTCGGCAACGGCGGCAAGTACTACAAGCCGTGGTGCTACTATAAGGTCACGAATTCCTCCGGAACGATGACGCTCCTTGAAAAAGACAGCGGACCCGAGCAGGCCATAAGCGCCGCTACGGCAGATGTCATGAACCATATGCTTCAAACGGTCGTCACCGCTTCAAACGGTACGGGACGCAATTATCCCGTCAAGGGCTTCACGATGTTCGCAAAAACCGGTACATCGTCGAGCAACAAGGATAAGTGGATGTGCGGCGGAACACCGTACTATGTTGCCTCTGCGTGGTCGGGCTTTAAGGACAACCGCGAAATAAACATCAACTACTACACCTCTTACCCGGCAGCAAGGGTATTCCATGAGGTCATGAACCGGATTCATGACGGATTGGAGTCGAAGGAGTTTGAATACAGCGGCGATGCCGTTCAGCGCAGCTTCTGCACCGCTACCGGACTTCTTGCAGGCGACTCCTGCTCATCGGTAAAAACAGGCTGGTTCAAGATAGATAACCTGCCCGGAGTATGCAAAAACTGCCCAGGACGCCGTCAGAGCAGCGAAGTAACAAGCTCCTCCGACAGCAGCGGCGTTATTACCGTTTTCGGTTGAGGTGAATGAATGGTAATCATGTCGGTTGATTACGGCGATGTCCGCACGGGGGTCGCCGTGTGCGATAAAAGCGAGTTTCTTGCGTCGCCCGTGTGCGTTATAACCGAGCGCAGCGCAGATAAGCTTGCCGGGAAGCTGACGGCACTTGCAGGCGAACACAAGGCGGAGCTTATATGTATGGGGCTTCCTAAAAATATGGACGGCTCCGAGGGCTTTCGAGCCGAAGCGTGTAAAAGCTTTGCCGCTTTGCTCAAAGAAAAATCGGGACTTGAAGTCGTGCTTCGTGACGAACGCCTTACCACCGTGAGCGCTCACCGGCTTTTAAGTATGAACGATGTTCGCGGAAAAAAGCGTAAGCAGACGGTGGATGCCGTTTCAGCCGTGCTGATTTTAGAGGACTTCATTGCGGCGAGAAAACGGGACACACAGCCGTAAGATAAATGATAAATGCGCTGTATTCCGTCTGTAAAAAAACTTGTTTGCGGCAATGAAGCCGCTTTAAAGCGATACGCAGGTATTTCGAAAACTTGCAAAGCCGAGTATAGAACGAAAAAAAAACAAAACAAACACGGGAGAAAAGCATTTTTGCTTTTCTCCCGTGCTTATTTTTAGCCGTAAAGCTTGATTTTTGTAATCTTTATCTGTGTTTTTGTTTTTGCTTGTTTTGTTTTTTTATCTGCGGTTCAGTATTTTAAAAAGCACGGGGTATATCTTTTTCGCCATTATATAAAATCCGAAACTGTTTGGGTGAGTGTTATCGGTGGTGCAAAGCGATACCGTTTCATCCGTAAAAAAGTCGACACTGTCAATAAAGAACACATTTTTGTCGCCGCGTGAAACGGCATTTTCATAAGTTGACTTTACTATTTTCCGTCTTTCGAAATACTCGCTGCCTTTCACGAAAACAGGGCGGTTGAGAATAACGATCGGAAGCTCGGGATTTTTCTTTCTCACCGTTTCAAAAAACGGCTCGTGGTTTTTGCGGAGTTCTTCAACCGGTGAGTTGTGGTCGTAGTCCATCACGAAAACGCTCATAGGTATACCGGCGATGAACTCGGCTATCTCCGGTTCACCGTGAGCCGAACCCGAGAACCCGAGGTCGTAAAAATCAGCGTCAAGCCAATCGGAGAGGAGGGAAGCGTATGCGTCATTGGGCTTGTCCGCATGACCGCCCTCTGTTATCGACGAACCGTAGAACAGCATAGGCGCAAATTTATACGGGGTCGGAGCTTCTGTCTGCGCGTCGTCGTCAATCTCAAAAAAAATGTCCCTGACAATTTCATTTCGTGGAAACCATATCGTAATATCCTGCATTTCGCCGGACAGCTCAAATTCTCTTTCGGCGGTTTTTGTTTCATAATCGGGAGGGTTCACTCGTCCTAAAAAAGTTTGAGTAGGACGGTTTCCTGCCATTACAATTGCCGATTGGCAGGCGTAAATAGACATTCCTCCGTCAAAAGACAGCGTTTCAAGTTCAAGAGTGACTTTCAGCTTTTTTGAATTCGTTCGAAATGCGAGCCTTGCACCCATGCACCGCCGCCCGAAAAAACCGAGGGACGGCAGCTTTTGTCGGATGTCCTCCGGGAGCCGCTCCAATTTTTTGTTCTTTACAAAAAACGGCAGCCCGAATACCTTTACGGGAGTATCAAGATACGAGTATTTCTTCATTTTAACGGCTGTTCCTTTCCTTTGTGCTGCGCAAAAACGGATAATGTCCGACTTCGTGTAGCGTAAAAATAAATTTTCGGTAGATCTACGGATAGTTTTTTATTCCGAATAGCTTGCGGTCAGACGGCTTGCGTTCAAATAGTTTCCGGTCAACAATTTTCGCGGCAAACAGCTTTCGGTGTAAACAGCTTTCGCGGCAAACGGCTTACGGCGGAGAAATACGGTACTGCGCTTCTCCGCCGTAAAATGTTCGGTGTCCGGAATTATTTAACTGTTTTCAGCCAGTCGGAGGGCTTGTCAAGGTTTACCGATACGCGGAGAATGCTGCGCGCGTCGTTAACGGACGCTTTCGGCTGCGGCTTTTCCGTGGGAGTGACCTGAGCCGCTGCAAGCTGTGCATTCGTGTATGTGTCAAGACCGACTGCATTTCTCAACGCGCTTCTTGCATCGTCAACGGTTATTTTACCGTCGCAGTTTGCGTCGCCGAGAACGACTATTTCGATTTCATCGACTACGGTATTGCCGTTGAAAAGCTTTAATTTCATTCCTGTTTTAAGAATGTTGCTTCCGGGCTTTGTGAGATCAACGGGCGTGTTGTCTGCATTATAGAGCTTTGTGTTTCCGCCGGTCGCTTTAATAATCTCGTTCCGTGTAAGGCCTGCAACTATCTTTGCGGAGTTGCCGGATTTCTTTATCGAAGCGCCGTCCTTTACCTCAATTTTCGTTGCGGGCAGATTGGGAATGATCCTCTGCTCGACATTTCCGCAATTGCGGCAGGAACGAATTTCGAGTCCGGCTGCGGTTGTTGTTGCGGGCGTTTTTACCGTCCATTCACCGAATTCATGAGTGCAGCCCGGCTTGGTTTCTGCCGAAACATCGAGAATTTTGATTCGAACATACCCGTTTTCAAGCTCGGTCACAAGATACTGCACGAAGCCAAGTTCACAGATACCTGCGCAGAGATACGCGTTGTCGCCGTAGAAATCGAGCTTTGAAACAAGAAGATTTTCTATGTGAAGAACTTTCGTTGTCTTGTCGTCAAACTCAACGGTGACGGCAATATTTTTGTCTTTTGCCGTGTAGCTGTTCACGGTCATTTTCTTGATTATTTTGTTAAGTGTCACCGTTGTGTCTGCGGTGCTTCTCGCGCCGAGATAATTGGCGAAAACCTTCACTCCGTTTGAAGTATACACAGCCGACAGTACGATTTGGTAGCCGAAGGGTCTTACAAATACGGATTGACCCGCGCCGTCAAACTCAATTTCGAGATTGTCCTTTGTAATAATTACGCTCTTTTCCGAGCCGTCCTTATAGTGAATGTTTACAACGCTTCCCAAAAAGTCCGGCAGGAAATCTCTTCCGAGATACTCGGTTCCCGATTTGTAGATGAGCTCGATGCTCTCGACGGGGGAGGGGAGCATTGTGAGATTAAACGACGCACTCTTGCCGAGGTATTTGAGCGTAACGGTTATCTGCTCTTCGCTGTCTATTACGGGGATAGCGTCAAAGTGTTCAAGCTCTACGCGGTTGCCGTCAAGGCATCCGTCTTGGGTTATGTCTTTAAGACAGAGCTTTTTGTCGGGTGTTGAATCGTTGTAGCTTACGGTGAAGCTGATGTCCTGTAAGTATTTGCCGTCTATGAACGGATTGAAGAAGTACATTTTGTTATCTGCATCATACCAGCCGTACTCATAGTCGCCGTAAATAAACTTTGTTGTCGGATAAGAGTCTATTTTTATTTCTTTGACAGTGTTTTCGGTAACGGTAACGGGAATATCGCATTCCGCGCCGAGATACGAAACATGGATGTAGTAGGTATTGCCCTTTTCCCAGTGTTCGTAATACTGGTTGTCGGAGACGCCGAACGAATATCCGCCATGATCCTCCGTGACAGGTACGGTCACAGGCTCCTCGGAATTTTTGTAGTAGATACGAACCGTAGGGTTAAGCATCCAGATATCGTAGCAGTAATACTCGTTTCCGTCACCGTCTATCGCTGTGTAGCCGTTGGTGTTCTCGATGATTTCGAACGGTATGCCTTCAATCCTTGCGACGGGCGATTCGCCGACGGTTATAGGCAGCTCAACGGAAACGCCGCTGCATTCAACATATACCTTGCAGCCGAAAGTCAGGCGCTCGGGAGTTTTGATTACAACCCCCTCGCCGTTTATTGACATTCCGTCATTGTCAAAAGACCAATAAGTTTCGTCACCCATGCTCCATGTGACTTTAAGCACAAGACCGTCGAGAGCAATCGAGTGGTGCATGGCGTTTTCAAAATACTCGGTTTTATCGGGAGGTGTCACGATCTCTAATTTTGTGATTTTCGGAATCTCTTTGACATTAAGAGTTATGGTGTCTTTATCGTAGTTGTCGGAGCCGACCGCAATCGAGTATGTTGTGCCGGCAGTGAGGAGTGCTCTGTACATGAATCCGGTTTCACAATAAGAATAGGTGTTGTCAACATAGCCGTTGTCGTCGCAAAGGAAGAAGAAGCTGCGGTCAAGAGCATCGTTGGAAAATTCATATCTTCCGGTTCTTTCGGGAGTGAAAACAAAGTAGGCGTTCTTTGTATCGTTTTCGGGAATTGCAAACGCTTCCGCCGTAACATTTTCAGTCACAACTGTCGGTTCGATGACCGTTATTTCAACTTCGTCCGTCAGTCCGTTTTCGGAAACCGCCTTGATTTTTGCTTTGCCGCCCGAAACGGGAGTCAGTTTGCCGTATTCGTCCACAAGAAGCACATCTTCATTGTCGGAGGTCCACGATACTATCGGTTCATCTACCGAAAGCTCCGGCTCGAATTTGTGACCTACCCACAGTGAATACTGCAAATTTGTTGTGATGACGGTTCTGTCAGGGAGGAGTTTCAACTCTTGTGCCGGAACGAGCTTGTTAAATGTGAAGCCGTAGTGAACCGTGCCGTATTGAGCCGGGTTGACGCCTACGGACAGGTAAATAAAGATTGCTTTTCCTGCTTCTGCATAGAAGTCGGCGGATAGCTCTTCGCCCCTCTGATCAACCACCAAAACACGGTTTTCTTCGTATATCGTGCAGATTTTCCAGTCGCTGATTTTCTGTCCTGATTCGGAGGACACATAATTTTCGGTTGACGAAATACGGTAATAACCGTCCTCGGCTGCCGTGAATTTATACACGAGCTTTTGGTTTTCGTATGAGAAAACAGCGGTGTTTATGTCGCCGGGTGTCAGAACCGTCATTGACGATACCGTGATGTCGCAGCTTTCGCTCAGGTTATCGTCAAATGTGCAGGTAATTTTTGCCGTGCCTTCGCCGACTGCCGTCACAATGCCGTTTGTGTCGACGGTCGCAACATTTTCGTTTGACGAAGTGTAAGTAAGTCCCTTTACTGCCGCGTTCCACGGAACGATTTCTGCATTGAGCGAGTATGTGTCGCCTACAAACAGCGGGGCGGACGGTGCTTTTACTGAAATGTAATCCGGTTCAACCGCTTTTTTGACTTCGCTTGATATCCAAGCCGATGTGAAGTAAAGGGTTACTTCGATACGGTAAGTCTTATCTTTTTCGCAGTTAACGGCAAAAAGAAGAGAATCCATGTCTTCTTCAAGGTTATGTGTCGACTTGTCTTTCGCAATAATCTCGCCGTTTTCGTTCTTTATAACTGCACTGCTGGTGTTGTCGGTCTTGAAACGGAAAGCGTATGTGCCGTCCTCCGAGGGGGTAAAGGTGTACACAGCCGTGTAGTTATAGGGGAAGCTGTCGGTCGTTTCGTCCGCGTTTATGTCCATAACTCTGCCCGAAAAAACGATAACGCTTGCGGCAGTTTTTTTGCCGTCTGCCGTTTCGA
>JAEDGF010000067.1 GCA_016297645.1 Clostridiaceae bacterium | reverse complement strand
ATAATATTGTTTCTCTTTATCGCGTCGTCGAGAGCGGAGCCGGCTTCGTCCATTTTCCTGCCGACCTTTTCAAGAGAGAGTGCAAAAGTATCATATTGCTTTTTAGCCGCCGCGAGAACATTCATAACATCGCTCGCTTTTTTATTGAGCGCGACCGTTTTGAAGCCCATCGCGAGGGACGAAAGAAGCGCGGTTATCGTGGACGGTCCCGCAAGCATCACAGAAAACTCGTCGTGGAGTCTGTCGGGAATGTTTTCGGGCAGCGAAACGACCTCGGCATAGAGTGCGTCCGTTGCGAGATACATTACCGCAAAGGGCGTTGTTTCGGGCGGAGAGATATATTTTGCGACCTCTTTGGCTTCGCTCAGCACCTTTTTGCCGAGTGCGGCACGCGCGGCTTTTACCCCCTCCGCGTCGCCCGCCTCCGCGGCTTCCGAAAGGCGGAGATAGTCCTCCGTGGGGAATTTCGAATCGAGCGGCAGATAGGTTATTCCGCCGTCCGTATCGGGTACGGTCACGGCGAATTCAACGATTCCCGAGCCGTTCTGCGGCTTGAAGTTCTTTATATACATTCCCGGGATTATTCTTTCGAGAATGCCATCGAGCTGTGCTTCCGCCCATGTTCCGCGCAGCTTTATTCCGCTGAACATTTTGTTAAGGCTGCCTATGCCGTTTGAAAGCTCCTTCATCTCGCCCAAGGACGAATACACATTTCCGAGCTGCTCCGACACGGTCTTAAAGGAGCTGTCGATGCGTTCGGTGAGCGTTGCCGAGAGCTTTTCGTCGACTGTCGCGCGCATTTGTTCGAGCTTTTCGGCGTTGGTGCGCTGCATTTCATTGACCGCGTTTTTAAGTTCTACCGTCTGCCTGCGCGCCGACTCCGAAAGATCGCTGCGGATATCCGCCACCGATTTTATAAGATTGGTCTGCTGCTCCGTATTGAATGCCGTAAGCTCCGATATCCGCTGACCGAGCATTTCCGCCTGCGCCTTCGAAGCGGCGCTGACGGACGCGAACCCGTTTGCCGTTTTCTGCGCAAGCTCGTTCAGAGAGCTATCGTTATTTTCATTTTTGCTTTTTGATAATTTCACAAGAACCGCCGCAAGGAGAACTGCGCAGCACACAACAAGCAACAGTATAATAGCAAGTAACGCTTTTTCCATGTTATTTAAGAAGCTCCGGGCAGTTTTTCTCGACTGCGGCAACTATCTTTTCGGCAATCAAATAGTGGCCTGCCGGTGCGGGATGAACGCCGTCTTTAAGCCAGTGGTCCGCCGGTGCCGTTTCGGTCAACTCGTCAAAGGTTTCTTGAAGCGGAATAAACGGGAGCGAGTATTTTTCGGCAAGCTCCCTCGCCTTTACTGCACGCAGATGCACCTCGTTTTTGAAAATATCCCAGTCATGCTCGGTAGCGGACGCTTTGAGAACGAACGGTTCGAGAATAAATATCTTCGTGTTCGGACACATTTTCAAGACCTGTGTTACGAACATCTCGTAATATGTAAAATACAGGTCTGCATCTATTCCGTTTCGTCTGCCGCCAAGCTCGTGCCAGACATCGTTGACGCCGATAAGGACGGTGAGGACATCGGGCTTATAATTTATCGCGTCCTCTTTTATACGGGCTAGCATATCAACGGAACGGTTGCCGCTCACGCCCATGTTTATAAAATCAAAAGCGTTCGGATACTTCGCGCCGAGGATTCCCTCCACAAAGGTGGGGTAACCGTGGGAGTCCTTGCCGTATTTGTCGCGGCATCTGCCCGCGTCCGTTATCGAATCGCCCTGAAAAAGAAAAGTTTTCATTGAGTTTATTCCTCCGTAATATTATTTAATCACAAAAGTTTTTTTGTTGTTTATTTCAGTATTTTTTCGCCGTCAAAAACAATAAATCCGTAGCCGTCACCGGTCTTGTTTCCCGCAAGAAGCCAGTCGGAATAGGCGCGTCTTAAAGAGGTGTCGCGCGGCAGCTCCTCGACGGGCTTGCCGGCATATTTGCCAAAAACACGCCATGCGTCATGAAAATCGTCCTTTTCCGCCCACGCAACAATTTCAAAATCGTCAAGAAAGCGCAGAATATTTGATTTCTCGGGTAAGAACTCCCTGTGGCGGGGGTATAAAAGCCATGAACCGCAGGCAAAAACCGTTTTGCCGTCCGGGAAAAGATCCTTATAGAACTCGTGCGCTTTTTTATATGAGGCAAATCTCACCTCGTCCGTGAGCGGAATGCCCGACGAGGGAATGTGGAAATTTATGACCGTGTCGCCGGGCTTTACCACCTTTCCGCAGGCGGTCACAAATTCGGAATCACCGTGGTATGTTCTCTCCTCGAACTGGAATCTGCCGAGCGCAAAACGGTCGATCTCCAAAAAGCCCCTGTTCCAATCGGCGACAAAGGTTCCGGGAACGCCTTTGCACTCTATGCATTCAAGCAGCTTGCAGCGCAAATCGTCCGCTTCGTCGTAGAAAAGCTGCTCGGAATACCCCTTCTCGAGAAAACGCTCTCTGAGAATGGGCATACAGAAAAGCAGAAATTCGAAATGCATGGTGTATACATTCTCACCGTATTTTTCCGCAAGCTCGCTTATTTTACCGAGAGCTTCCTTCAAATCGCCCGGCTGGGGATACATATACCCGTTTACAACGGCGTCAAACGCCGCGCCGAAATCGCTCTCGTTATCGAGCCGCTCGGCTACGCGCAGAAAAGTGCTCTGCGCCTGCTCGGGGTAATCGTACCGCGCCATAAAATTCGTTAAAAATTCGTTTTTGTGCATTTTTTACTCCTCAAAAAATGATTTTATATCCGCATAGTATTCTCTTACGGTGTCGTCCACCGACATATATATCTCGTGGCGGCAGACAGTGTAGCGTTTGAGTCTGCCGTTTTTCACCATTGCTATGAATTCGTTCTCTTTTTCGCTCACAACGGAGGAATCCTCCTCGGGCTGACAGAGCAAGACGGGGATATTTATACGCGCGTTTCTCTCGGGGTCGAGGTTGCGTGCGGAAACCTTTACCGCCTCTTTTACCCAGTTGAAGGACGGCGCGGCAGTCTGATACTCGGGTGTTTTGCAGCGTTTTTTCTGCCAGTAGTCGAAACGCGCCTTTGAAGTATCGTGGCTGCTTTCATATGTACGGTCGGGGTCAAAGCACTTCGAGCCGAAAACCCGCTTATTGCCGAGTCCGAAAAGCGTTCCGGCGTTTGCAGCCGCTTTCGCGACCCACTCGGGCAGCCCCATGGTCTGCGCCTTTATCATGGGTGCCGACAGAACCGCCTTTTTGAACACTCCGGGATAGGTCTGCAAGTGCTGAACGGTGATAGCGCCGCCCATCGAATGGCAGTAAACATACATCGGGAGTCCGCCTGACGCAAGGCGCACTACCTTTTCGACAAAACACTGCAAATCCTCTACATAGTCGGTGAATTTCCCGATACAGACGGTTTCCCTGTCGTCCGTCAGGCGGTATGAAAAGCCGTGTCCCCTGTTATCGAGCGCAAAAACATTGTAGCCCCACATAAGGAAATTGTAGCTTACCTCGCGGAATTTTTCGGCACACTCCGTAAAGCCGTGGACTATAACAATGCTTGCCTTCGCATTTTCGGCAAGGTAGCTCTCGTAATGTATCTTTTTACCGTCGAAGCCGTCAAAAAAGCCGCTGCTGCCGTGTTCGGCGAGAAATTTTTCGGCTTTCTCCATTCCCTCAACGAAGTTTTTTTCACTCACGGGAAGAACATAATCGGTTGCAATCAAAACTGAACCTCTCCTTTTTTACGGGAAAAAGCCGATAATGTTAAAAAATCGGTACACTCCCCACTTTGCTGATAATATCATACCATGTAAATATGACATTTTCAAGAACGGATTGGTTTCGTTTTGCCTAAATAAAGCCTTTTTATCCGTGCCCGGCAAAAAGTCGCGTTTGCTTTCGATAAACTAAAACAAGTGTCCGAAAAAAATGCACCACGGGAAGCCGAACGATAATGTAAAAAAGCGACAAACAAAAAAAAGCCCGAAAACAGACTTTGAATGTAACAAAAACAATAAAACCGGCTAACAAAAAGTTCTCGGCAAGCAGCCCGTCGAAAAACCGCGAAGCCCCAAAAACATGAAGCAGAAAAAATCGTAAAGCAAAAAAAACCAAAAAGTACCGTGGCACAAAGAAACACGGAGAGAAAAAAACATGAAGTCCCAAAAGAACCGTAAAGCCGAAAATATAAGGGCGGAGAGCTTGCGCTCTCCGCCCTGACAGGAACTAAATCTTAGATAAGTAAAACCCGAGATTAGTATTTGAAGTTTGTGTATTTGCAGAAGTTATCAAGATGTCCGCTCTTATTTTTAAGAGTAGCAACAAGAACCTTTGCTTCGCCTATCTTGATATCAACGTTGCCGAGGTGGTTCATAGAAACGAACTTTCCTGCGGGAGTGATCTCAGCTTCGATCTTGTAGCCCTTGTAGATAACATGGATGTTGCTGTAGCTCTTGATGATGTCGATCTTTTTAAGCTCGGCGTCAATGTCTTCCCAGTAAAGAATGGAGTTCGTAACCTTGCCGAGGAAGTTGCCGGACTTCTTGGGGGTATCTTCATCAACCATTATGATGGTGATCTTGTAGTTGCCGTTGGACTGAACAGCGCAGGTAGCGGATTTAACCTTGGAGAGATCGGTAAGTGTGCAAGCGGGGAAACGATCCTTGGCTTTGTCCGAGCCCTTTTCGCATACCTGATTCTCAGCTGCGTCTTCCTTGGTCATGTAGTTGCCTGCAACGCCTGCGATAGCGTTGTCAACAACACCCATGCCGGTAAGTTTAAGGCTGGAAATAGCCTGCCACTCCTTCTTGGTGTAGCCTGCTGCGCCGCCCTTAACCTTGGCAACTGCTTCTTTGTAGAAATTGAACACATTCTCTTTGCCCGTGGGAGCGCTGTTGCCCGTAGGAGCCTTGGTTGCGGGAGCAGCCGTGGGAGTTGTGTCACCCTTGTTGTCGGAGGGAGCCTGAGTAGCCGGAGCTTCGGTTGCGGGAGTTTCGTCGCCGCTGTTGTCGGCAGGAGCTTCCGTTGCGGGAGCTTCGGTTGCGGGAGTTTCGTCGCCGCTGTTGTCGGCAGGAGCTTCCGTTGCATCGTTGTTTCCTGCGGAGTTGCCGCCTGTAAGAGCGCCGATATTGATATCGTTGCCGTCTTTATCTACGAAGCGGACGAGAACTTCCTGCTTGCAGGAGCAAAATGCGAAAACCATGGTAGCTACGATAACGAGCGACACGATTCTCAGAATGTTTTTCTTCATTAGGTGTGAACCCCTTTCAGAATATTCGGATTAACCGTAGTGTGGTGCTGCATAAGGAGCTATGCAATACAAGAATAATTTACAACATTACGAGAGGATTGTCAAGTGAGTTTAACGATTTTGTTGTCATCTTTTACTCAACAAACTAAAAATAAATGTTGGATTGGGTAATGTTGCACAAACGCAGCACCGAATTTTCATCATTTTGCTTAAAAAGCGAAATTCGTATATTTTGTCGTGCTCGAAAGAGTGATGTCGAGATCGGTGTTTATCGTAACTACCTTTTTGATGGACGCGTTTTTCATTGTCAGCACACCGTTTACAAGCGTTTCGTACGCAGTGACCTTTCCGTTCGCGTCCACCGTAAGCTTTGCGTAGGAATTTGTGAGCGTAACCTTTATATTATCTCTCGTAACGGTCGCGCCGACCTTGGGTGCGTACACCTTTTCGACATCATCGACCGTCATGTAGTCCATGCAGCGAGAAAAATGACCGTTCGAAGTGGGGTTGGTTTCATCTTTGAGATTTACCGTTATGACATAGCCCGAGCCGCTTTT
The DNA here is from genome assembly GCA_016297645.1 of Clostridiaceae bacterium. GTDB lineage: Bacteria > Bacillota > Clostridia > Oscillospirales > Acutalibacteraceae > RUG806. The sequence continues at coordinate 4,060 of JAEDGF010000067.1, read as the reverse complement.
CTGCACGCCGATATTCTTGATATCGCTCATGGTAAGCGCCGATGCGTAGTTTTTGCCGGACGGCGACATGACGGACACGGACGACTGACCTTTTTTGACCTCTGTGATATCCTCGGTTTCGGACAGCAGCTTGCCCTTGACAAAACCGACGAGCGTATTCGCCGCGGAGTTCGAAAGCTGCAAATCCTTTATGGTCGTGAGCTTCGATTTCTTAAAGCCTGCCTTCTGCGTTTTTACGGTGTTCACCGCGTCGTTAAAATATGTGAGCAGTGCCTGACCCGAGAGCTTGTCGGGAGTTGAAGCGGCAGGTGCTGCGGTGGGCGCTTCGGGCGTGACGGACGGAGCCTGAGCAGGCGTATCGACAGCCGGTGCGGCGGTCGGAGCTTCCGTAACGGGTGCGTCGGGCACGGAGGGCTGTTCAACCTGAATGTCCGCCTGTGTTTCGTCAACGGGCGCGGTATTATCCGCCTGAATGCCGTCCGGAGTCTGTACGAATTCATCTCCGGCATTATCGGCATACGCATTGTTTGACGGCAGTTCGACCGTTATGGTAAAGCAGCCCGAGAAGGAAAGCACCGTCGCGGCGGCAAGAATGAGCGCAAGAGCATATTTGAGTCGGTTTTTCATTTTTCTTCTCCTAAAAAGTAATACACAAGAGCCGAACTTTGTCGGCTTCTATCATAATTTACACTACTGCGCCGGTTTTGTCAATAAACGGGACATTGAAATTTGATATTTCCGTCACGATCAACACAACTGTCGAAAAATGAGAGCCGATAAACGATTTTTCCATTTTCGTGCCATAGTAAATATTTGAAGCCGTGTTATTTAAGGTTTGTTTTATTGACTAATCTGCTTTATAATTGTATACTGTACCATGTAGGCGGTGTACGGACACGCCGCACATTGACGATCCCGACGGAATCAAAAAAGGAGTTGGCAGGGAATGCTGATAAAAAAATTCACGGCGGTTCTTTCTGCCGTTATCCTTATGTTCTCCTGCTTTGCCGTATCGGCAAGCTGCGCTTCCCACGCGCCGACGGCAAAACTCACAGGCACAAAGGCGAACGACGGCGACACGGTTTTTTCGTTCGATCTCAGCTCCGACAAATATATAATAGACAGCGAAGCCCAGCGCCGCGCGGTGCTTGCGGAAATGGAGAAAAAGGGATACTCCGGCGCGGACATCCCGTACGCCATCCGTTTTCCTCTCGAACTTACGGTAAAATGCGAAACGGAGTACGGCGATATCGGATACGCAAAGCTGCTGGATGTTGAAGAAACCTCCGCAGAGGTGTCGCTCATCAAGGATATCATGCCCTCGCTTACGAACAATGACGGCAGCATTGACAACCGGCTTTTACAGGGCTTTGCCTTTACGCTATCCGCGTGCTACACCCATTTCGACGGTTCAAAACGCCATGAGGTCGCGGCCTACGGCGAGAGCGAAAAAACCGAGTCGTATTCAGCCCCCGAGCTTTACTATATCGGCTATGTTCTGCCGAGCGGTGCGGTAAACAGCGCAAAGAACATTTCCTTCGGCTATGCGCCGCTTGAAAACGATATTAAACTTGACGCGCCTTCGAGAAAAGGCTATACCTTCACGGGCTGGACTCTGCCCGACGACAGCTCCATCGGCACCGTACCCGCAGGCACAAAAAAAATCATTCTCACCTCGAACTGGGACGACCGCCATTACGCGATAAGATACATTCTTACAACGGCTGGCGGCTACAATTTCATGCGGGTCGACAACTCCGCAAATCCCACTTCGTACGCCCCGGGCGAGGGCGCTTCCGTCACCTCCCCCGTCGTCCCCGACGGCTGGCGCTTTATGGGCTGGAAAACCGCCGACGGCACCGTTGTTACGAAGATACCCAAAGGCACCACGGGCGATATCATACTCTACGCCTCATGGCTCACGGAGAACGAATATATAGACAAAATAATTGCGGATTACCACTGGTGCGATGTCGATTCCGACGGCAAAGTCACGGTCGACGATGCGCGCGCGGTGCTTCGCGCCGCAGTCGGACTTGAAGCGCTGCCGAAGGGAACGCTCAAACGGGTGGATTTCGCCGGACAGGGCAAAGCCGATGTAACACAGGCAAGATATGTTCTGAGGGTCGCCGTAAAGCTCGACACGATACGGGAGATTCTTGAAGCCTACAACATCGACCCCGAAGAAAGAAGATGACAGAATGAAGAAAAAAATCATTTCGCTTTTCTTGGCAGCTATGCTGACCCTGAGCTGCACCGCCGCCGCTTTCGCGGCGCAAACGCCTGCGCGGTATCTGGTCACCGCGCCCTATGCGTCCGTTTACAGCAACACAAAAGAACCCAACCGTCTGCTCTGCACCGTCCCTCAAAACACATATCTCGAAGCCATGAGAGAGCAGGACGGATATCTCCTCGTCAATGTCCCCTCGCAGGAGCTTGCGGGCTGGGTAAAGGCGGACGAGCTGACCTACGCCGACAACTCCGGGCAGACGGACATAACCGGAGTTTTTATCGCCTCCATGCCCGTTAAAACAGAATATATCGAAACCGAGGACAGCTTTGACGAAAACGGACTTGTCGTAAAAGCAAAAAGAAGCGGCGGCAGCGAAACCGTCATAGAAAAATACACGGTATATACCGAGAGTTTTTCCTCGGCAGGCGAAAAAAAAGTCACCGTTTTATACCGACCCGAGGGAACGCTCGCCGTTTTCACAGCGTCCTTTACCGTCACCGTTAAGAAAATTCCCGTGGCGGGACTCGTTGTTGAAAAGCTTCCCGAAACGGAATATATCGAGAACACCCCGCTTGATCTTTCCGGCATAAAAGTGACCGCGAATTACTCCGACGGCAGACCGTCGCGCACTTTCTCCGCAAACGATATCTTGCTGACGGACGGCTTCACCGTGCAGGTGGACGGGAACGATGACCTCTCCAAGCTGACGGTCGGCACGCACACCGTAAAAATAATTTACAGATACCCCGACATTTTCTGTTCGTTCAAAATATCGGTCAAGCCGAGAACTCTCATAGGCTTCCGGCTGCTGACCTACCCCGACAACATGACGGTCTACTCGCTCGACAGCGTACCGTCACTTGACGGACTTACAATGAAAGCCGTGTACAACAACGGCGAAGCCTTCACGGTACTCCCCGGCGAGTGCGAGATTGAATGCGACCTCTCCTCGTTTAAGATAGGAAACGGCAACTATGTTTTCGTCCGCTACGGCACCAAGGAAATAAGGCTCGATTTCACCGTAAGGCTGCTCGAAGAAAAGCGGCTTAAACTGACTCTGCCTCAGGTGCTGACATTTATTGTCGGCGAAAAAATAGACCTCAGCGCACTCAAAGTAGAGGTGGAATACACCGACGGCTCCACAAAGGAGGTCACCGATTACACCCTCGGCAAATACGACCCGCTCCTTGTCGAACAGGGTCAGCAGATAACCGTGACCTACGGCAGCTTTTCGGAGGTATTTGCAATTTACATCACAAAATATTATCAGCGCGGAGATGTTGACGGCAACGGAAAAATTACGGTCGATGACGCCCGTTACGCCCTGCGGCAGGCGGTGAACCTGATAAGCCTTTCACCGAACTCGAAAAACTACACTGCCGCCGACGCGAACATGGACGGTAAAGTTACCGTCGACGATGCCCGACTGATTTTAAGAGCCGCAGTGGGACTTGAAAAGCTCCCGCTCGCGCTCAACAAATAAACAAAAGGAGAACATAAAAATGAGCAAAAACAACCTTCCCGAAGAAGAACAGGTAGAGATCCTCTCACTCACGGACGAGGACGGCAACATTGCCGACTTTGAAGTGCTGGACGAAATCGAATACGAGGGCAGCGACTATGTCGTGCTTTATCCGCATTCCGAGGACGAGGACGACGAGGGCGACGGCTACGCGGTAATACTCGAAGTAGTCGAGGAGCTTGACTCGGATGAGGACACATATGTCGGAATCGAAAGCCAGGAGCTTGTAGATAAGATCTACGCCGTTTTCATGGAGCGCAACAAGGATATGTTCAATTTCACCGACTGATTTCTCTCGGCAAGAT
>JAEDGF010000066.1 GCA_016297645.1 Clostridiaceae bacterium | reverse complement strand
ACATATATGTTAAAATAATTATGTTTGCGCGCATACACGAGCGTTTACGCGCATAGAAAAACTTGACCGACAAAAAAACATAACTCTTACGGAGGAATAAAATGAAGAACTGCGCAATAATCCTTGCCGGCGGCGAGGGAACAAGAATGCATTCCGAAAAGCCCAAGGCAATGGCGGAGATACTTTTCAGACCCATGATAGACAGAGTAATCGATGCGGCTACCGGTGCGGGCGTTGAGGATATCTGCGTCGTTACCGGCTACAAGGCGGAGATACTTGAAGCACATCTGGACGGCAAAGCACAGACGGTACGCCAGACGGAGCGGCTCGGAACGGGTCACGCGGTAATGCAGGCTGCCGACTTTATAAAGGCTCACAGCGGAGTGAATGTACTCATACTCAACGGCGATGCGCCGTTTGTGGACGCAAAAACAATTTCTGACGCACTCGATTACCACACCTCAAACGACTTTGTGCAAACTGTCATTTCGGCTAAAATCGACAACCCGTTCGGCTACGGACGCATAGTGCGCGACAAGAACGAAAACTTCACCGCGATAATCGAGGAAGCGTCGGCAGACTGCAAAACAAAGAAGATAAAAGAAATAAATTCGGGCGCGATGTGGTTTAAGAGCGATGTACTTTCAAATCTTCTGTCGCTGCTCAAAAACGACAACTCGAAGGGCGAATACTACCTTACCGACACGATAAGCATTGCCCTCTCTCTCGGAATGCGCGTAGGCGCGTTTGCTGCCGACAACGCCGACGCGGTTCTCGGTGCAAACACCCGCGTTCAGCTTGCGGAGCTTAACGAGCTGCTGCGAAAAAAGGTGCTTACGGAGCTGATGCTATCCGGTGTTTCAGTCCCCTGTTCGGACGGCGTTATGATAGACGACGACGCACAGATAGGCACCGACACGGTAATTCTTCCCGGCACTATTATTAAGCATGGCTGCAAGATAGGCAAAAACTGCGTCATAGGTCCGAACACCGTTTTGTTTGAAACCGTTATCGGCGACAACTGCACCCTCAACAGCGTACAGGCGGAAAATGCCGTGGTTCACGACAACGCATCTATTGGTCCGTTTGCCCACCTGCGTCCGGGTGCGGAAATAGGCGAAAGCTCGCACTGCGGCAATTTCACGGAGGTTAAAAACTCCAAAATAGGGCATCATACAAGCGTTTCGCACCTCACCTATGTCGGCGATTCCGATGTCGGCAACGGCGTAAACTTCGGCTGCGGCTGCGTGACAGTAAACTTCAACGGCAAAAATAAAAACCGCTGCGTTATCGGCGACGACGCATTTATCGGCTGCAACACAAATCTCATAGCCCCCGTAAAGGTCGGCGACCGCGCGTTTACCGCCGCAGGCAGCACAATAACGGACGATGTACCGGTCGACACTCTCGCCATTGCAAGAGAACGGCAGACGAACAAAGAGGGCTGGGTAACCGAGAAGAAGCCTTACAGACCAAAAAAATATTGAGATACATTCGGCAGTAAAGCCGCAAAGGATTTAATTATGGCATTTTTCAAAAAGAAAACAGCGCCTGCCGCCTCCCCCGTCGGCAAGCCGGAATTTATAATTGCGGGACTGGGAAATCCGGGAAAGGAATACGAATATTCCCGTCACAACGCAGGTTTTCTGTGCATAGATATGCTCTGTAACGAGTATTCTTTTTCGGTGGACAGACTGAAATACAAGGCTCTCACGGGTGCGGTGAACATCGCCGGACACAACTGTCTTGTCATGAAGCCGCAGACCTACATGAACAACTCCGGCGAAGCGATAAAAGAGGCAGCCGATTTTTACAAAATCCCGCCGGAAAAGGTTATCGTGATTTTTGACGATATCTCACTTGCCACGGGTATACTCAGAATAAGGCTCAAAGGCTCGGCAGGCGGCCACAACGGAATAAAAAGCATAATATGGCAGCTGAATTCCGATAATTTTCCGCGCCTTAAAATAGGTGTCGGCGACCGCAAGGACCCCGATTCCGACTTGAAGGACTATGTTCTCGGACGTTTTTCAAAGGACGACCTCGACACGATAAAAGAAACAATGAAACGCGCCGTAAAGGCGGTCGAGCTGATGGTTCAGGGTGACGCGGCAGGCGCAATGAACAAATATAACGGGTAAAGAAGTATGTCTTGTTTTTCAAAGATCTTTTCGGCGACCCCCGAATTTAATTCGATTCGTTCGGATGTGGAACGCGGCAGCTTTCCGTTCGGAATACTGGGACTTCCGCCGGCACCTAAGGCTTTTTTGATTCATTCGTTCTGCGAGGAATTCAATCAAAAGGCCGTTGTTATCGTGCCCGACGAAGCCTTCGCACAGAAGCTCGCAAACGACCTCACGGTGTTCGGTACGGACGCCGCGGTCTACCCTGCCCGCGACTTCAATTTTCAGGAGGTTCAGGCTTCGTCCTCGGAATACGAACAAAAAAGAATAGGTGCGCTCTCCCGTTTCACGGACGGCAGAAGTAAGGTGCTTATAGCGTCAGCGGAGGCTGCAATGCAGTACACCGTCCCGCCGGAGGAGCTTGCGAAAAAGACCTTTACACTCAGCCCGGGAATGACCGTTTCCACTGATGAGCTACGCGAAAAGCTCGTTCGCGCCGGTTACACCTTCTGCGAAATGGTAGAGGGTGCGGGGCAGTTTTCCGTGCGCGGCGGCATTGCCGACATATTCCCGGCAAACACCGAAAACCCCGTAAGAATCGAATTCTGGGGCGACGAAATCGACACTCTCAACGAGTTTGATATAATTTCGCAGCGCCGCACGGAAGCCGTGAAGAGCATCCGTATTGCGCCCTGTTCGGAGGTAATATTCGACGATCTTCCCCAAACCGCCGAAAAGCTCGAAAGCATATCAAAATCAATACGAGGCAAAAACGCGGCGGTGGTGCGCGAATGGCTCAACCGCGACGCGGAGCTTTTGAAGGCCTCGCTCTCGCCGCGCTGCAAGGACAAGTACCTCCCCATTCTTTTTCCCGATGGGTCGAGCGTATTTTCGTATGTAAAGGACGCGTTTTTGTTTATCTGCGACTCGTCGTCTGTCAAGGAACGCGCCGCCGCCTGCGAGAAGCTCATGAACGAAGAAATAAAAGAGCTTTTCAGCGATGGTCTTTTATGCAAGGGGCTTGACAAATTCACGCTCTCGATGTCGGAATTTTTCTCGATGTACGAGAAGCACAAAACCGTTTATGCCGACAACTTCGCGCGCGGCTCCTTCGACACGCCCGTTAAGGATCTTATAAACTTCAAGGTCATGCAAGGCTCACGCTGGGACGGCACATACTCCGTTTTAGTGGAGGATATCTCCCCGGCTCTGAAAAAGAAAAACTCGGTCGCCGTCTTTGCCGGTACGCAGAAAGCCGCGCAGAGCCTTTTTGACGAGCTTACCGAGGACGAGATACCGGCGATAATGTGCAGCGCACCGCCCAAGTTTTTCAACCCCGGGTATGTCCATGTCCTGACAGAAACCATATCGGCGGGAATAGAATTCCCGGCAGCGAAATTCACCGCCGTTTCCTACGGAAGATTCACGGGCGGCGCGAAGAAAACCGCCGTTCAGAAAAAGCGCCCCCCTAACGCCTTCAACTCGCTCGAAGAGCTGCAAAAGGGCGATTATATCGTCCACGCGACCTCGGGCATAGGCATTTTCGACGGCATCGAAAAGGTCTGCATGGAGGGCGTGACAAAAGACTATATTAAGATAAAATACGCCAAGGGCGATGTTCTCTATGTGCCGGTCACGAAGCTTGAACTCGTTTCGAAATATATAGGACCGCACGAGGACGACGAACACCGCACCGTAAAAATAAACAGACTCGGTTCGGGCGACTGGGAAAAGACGAAAAGCCGCGTCCGTACCGCAGTACGCGATATAGCGGCACAGCTTTTGAAGCTGTACGCCGCACGAAAAGCCATGCCCGGCTACGCCTTTTCGCCCGACCTCGATATGCAGCGCGATTTTGAGTGCCGCTTCGAATACGAGGAAACGGACGATCAGCTCCGCTGTATCCGCGAGATAAAAAGCGACATGGAAAAAGCATACCCCATGGACAGAATTCTGTGCGGCGATGTCGGTTTCGGAAAAACCGAGGTCGCGCTGAGGGCGGCATTCAAGTGCATTTGCGACGGCAAACAGGTCGCCATGCTCGTCCCCACCACGATTCTCGCTTTTCAGCATTATAATACAGTACTTCACCGCTTCGACGGCTTCCCGATAAGCATTGATATGCTCTGCCGTTTCAGAACGCCGAAGGAACAGAAAGAGATAGTCCGCAAGCTCGGCAAGGGCGAAATAGATATCGTAACCGGAACACACCGTCTTATTTCAAACGATGTTCAGTTCAAGGATCTCGGGCTGCTTATAGTGGACGAGGAGCAGCGCTTCGGGGTCGCGCAGAAAGAAAAGCTGAAAGAAAAATTCCCCAATGTCGATGTTCTCACGATATCGGCGACTCCCATTCCCAGAACGCTCAACTTCGCAATGATGGGGCTGAGGGATCTGTCTGTAATTGAAGAAGCGCCCCTCGACAGATACCCCATACAGACTTATGTTATAGAGCATGACGAAAAGCTGATAGCTGCGGCAATATCAAAGGAGCTTCGCCGCGGCGGACAGGTCTACTACCTTCATAACCGTATCGACAATATCGACGAGTGCGCAGCCGAGCTGCAAAAAATGTTCCCGGAGGCGCGAATAGGCATAGGCCACGGCAAAATGAACGAGATGCAGCTGAGCGAAGTCTGGAAAAAGCTCACCGAGGGCGATATAGACATTCTCGTCTGCACAACTATAATAGAAACCGGCGTTGATGTTCCGAACTGCAACACCCTCATAATCGAGGACGCGAACCGCATGGGGCTTGCGCAGCTCCACCAGCTTCGCGGCAGAGTCGGACGCTCTACACGCCGCGCCTCGGCATATCTCACCTATAAGCCGGGCAAAAATCTTTCGGAAATTGCCGAAAAGCGCCTTGAAACGATACGGGAATTCACCCAGTTCGGCGCAGGCTTCAAAATCGCCATGCGCGACCTCGAAATAAGGGGCGCGGGCGATATGCTCGGCGCTCAGCAGCACGGACATATGGCATCGGTCGGCTACGATATGTACCTCGAACTTCTCAACGAGGAGGTAGAAAAGCTCAAAAGCACCGACAAAAAACCGTATGTGCCGAAAAAAGACTGCCTTGTCGATATTCAGATCGACGCACACATTCCCGACAACTACATTTCGGAATACTCGCAGCGTATCGCAATGTACAAGCGCATAGCCGATATCCATACAAACGACGATATGCTCGATGTAACGGATGAGCTTATCGACCGCTACGGCGAGCCGCCGGTAAGCGTTCAGGGACTTATAAAAGTAGCGCTTCTCAAAAATTCCGCCGCCGACAACGATATTTACGAGATAACACAGCGCGGCAACTGTCTTATTCTGTATGTCCGCGCCGTCAGCAAGGAAATGCTTGCAAAGCTCGCGGTAATGCGCGGCAGAGTTTCGGCAAGCGCGTCGGCAAAGCCCTTTTACAGTGTCCGCCTGCGCCCCGGGCAGTCGTCGATCGAGTGCTTTTCGGAGATAATCGGACTTCTCAATAAGTCCGCCGACGGCAAAAACGCAGACGGCAAAAGCGACGAAACAGCGAGAAAATAAAACTGACTTCGGGAGAATTATAAAATGAAACGCCCCGCTGCGGTGTTCGGGTTCACCGCACTGATAACGGTACCGGCAGTTTTCTTTGCCGGACAGGCCGCCGCATATATCGGCGCCGGAATATGCGCTCTGCTGTGTATAATATTCGGATTAACACACCGCAGGCGCGGCTTTGTCACCGCGCTCACGGTGTGCGCCGCTGTCTGCGCTTCGTTTCTTTCATACGAAGCGGCTTATAAACTCAGGTACGAACCCGTAAAATGCGTTGACGGCAAAACGCTGACCGTCACGGGAACGGCAGCCGATTTTCCGCACACCTCCGGCGACTACACCGTTGTGCGCCTGTCCGGCTGTACGGCAGGCGGAGTTAAAGCCATGGGTATCTCGCTTTACGGGAAGCAGCTCCCGGATATCCGTCCGGGCGACACGGTCACGGTAAAAAAAGCCGTAATAACCGCTGCGGACAAAAACAGCGTTTTCTTTCTGCACTCACTTTCACAGAATAATTTTCACTCCGTGTTTTCAAGCGGCAAAATAAGCATACGGGCGGGAGAGCGCAGCGGACTTGTCTACCGCATTCTGACGATGAGAAAAACGGTTTCCGAAAGGCTGAAAATCTCGCTTTCGAAGGAGGCTGCACCCGTCGCGGACGCTCTCATAACCGGCAACCGCTCAGATTTTACTTCGGAGTTTTCGTCGGGACTGCGCGTTTCCGGTTCCTCGCATATTTTCGCCGTATCCGGAATGCACCTTTCGGTTTGGACGGCAGTCCTGTTTTCGGCTTTTGGCTCGCGTTTCTTTTCGGGCAGGATAGTTTCCGCACTCGGAATAGCATTCGTATTGTTCTTCATCGTTTTCACCGGTCAAAGTCCGTCGGTCATACGCTCGGGCATAATGCTGCTGACCGCCTTTTCAGGCAATTTTCTGCGAAAGCCGTCGGACGCTATGAACTCACTCGGGCTCTCCGCCGCAATATACATTTTAATAAACCCCTTTGCAGCCGGGAATGTTTCTTTTCTGCTCTCGCTCACGGCAACGGCGGCGGTAATAGTGACAGCCGAATTTACAAAGCACATCAGTTTCAAAAATATGTTCCCGCTGATTCGCAGTGTCATTTCCTTCATAACGGGAACGCTTGCCGCGTCCGTAACGGTCACGCTGTTTACACTCCCCGTTTCCTGCTTCTTTTTCGGGAGCACTTCCCTTTTGAGCGGCATTTCCTCGCTGCTCTGCACACTTCCGGCTGAAACGACAATGGTAAGCGGCGCGCTCGGCGCTGTCCTGTTCGGTACGGGAAAGCTTTCAGGCTTTCCGTTTTATATCTGCGAAATTTGCGCGAAGGCGATAATAAAAATAATCAACGCACTTTCTTCACTTGACATATTTATTATTCCGCTCGAAGCTAAGCCGACCGCCGTGTTCTGCGTATCGGCTCTTGTCATCATATCCGCAGCCGCGATACTGACATCTTTTAACAAACGGGCTGTGACAGCGTGCACGGCGGCAGTTATCTCGGCGGGACTTTGCATTGCCCTGACCGCTTCTTCTTTTATGCTCCCGAGCACGGAGATATTTATTTCCGGCAACAAAAACGGCGATATCCTTATTTCCGAAAACCACGGCGAAAGCGCGGTGGTGATAGGCATGAGCGGCAGCTTCAAATCCGTTTCGGCGGTAAAGCGCGAAATGACAAGGACAGGCAGAGTGAATGCCGATCTTCTTATTCTTCCGCCCGGCGTGCGCCTAAAACCGAGATTTAACTCCGACTATGCGCCGCGCGACACGATAAATTCAAACGGCACTTCTTCACTGACAACCGAAAATGCGGTCTTAACGCAAACTCGATTCCGCCTGTCTGACAACACCTGTCTTACATACACGCGCCGGGACGGCTTCTGCGGCTGCATATGCGTTTCGGGCAAATACAAAACGGCGTTTGTTTTCTCCGGAAAGAAGTACCCGCTGCCGGAGGAATACCTCTCGGCGGACATAATCGTATTCAAAAACGGTATGCCCGAAAACGCCGCAGCTTCACCGGCACGCAAGATAATGCTGTCGGTATCGACTGACGAAAACACGACCTACGCAGCCGATACGGGCGGAATAAAAATAGTCATCAAGTAAAGGAGTGTCGGAAAAATGCCATTGATAAACGAAGAAAAACTTGCGAAAATGCTCAAAGAAGGAATACGCGATAATATCTGGCTTCTGTTCGGAAACGACACCTTCTTGAAAGATCTCTACTGCGAGAAGCTGACGGACGCGGTGGTGAGCGGTTCACTGAAAGCGTTCAATCTGCGTGTGTTCAACGATGACAGCGCCGACATGGAGGAGATACTCGAAGCGTGCGACATTCTCCCGGTCATGAGCGACCGTACCTGCGTTCTTGTGAGAAACTACCCTCTCGCTTCTCTCAACAAGGAGAGTACGGCGGCGTTTGAAGCCGGACTTAAAAACCTGCCCGAAACGACTGTCCTCATCTTCTTTTTCAACACCATAAACATCGACTACGGCAAAAAAGACGAGCGCAAGTGGACGGACATCGTAAATCTCGTCATGAAATACGGCGTTTGCGCGAGAATAGACAAGCGCACGCCCGAACGCACCGCAAAAATGCTCGTTTCACGCGCTAAACAGCGCAATACGGAGATATCGCAGGAGGACGCAAGATACCTCACCGAAGCCGTGGGCGGAGATATGCAGGTGGTGCAGAGCGAGTTTTACAAGCTGTGCGACTACGCTGACGGCAGGCCGATAACCCGTGCTATGATAGACGAGATATGCTCAAAAACAGTGGAAGCGTCGTCTTACGATATAAGCAAATGCATTCTGTCCGGCGACACCGACCGCGCATACAAGATAATCACCGAGCTTTTGCATCAGAAAACAAAAAAAGAATATCTTCTCGGCTCGATAGCGTCCGCCTTTGTAAATTCTTACAGATACAAGCTCGCGCTCAACGCCAACAAGAGCGTTTCGGAATTCAAAGAGGCGTTCGGAGTAAAAACGCAGCTCGGCGAGCTTGGTCAGTTCGTCCGCAAAACAAAGCTCTCGGACATAAAAAAATGTATCGATATTCTCCTTGAAGCGGATGTCAAAATAAAATCCACATCTGCCGACGAATATGCACTGTTTACCGAGCTGACGGCTAAGCTTGCCGCGACGGTGGAAGAATAACGGAGAGAAAATTAAAATGCTTTACACAGACAAGGTAATAGTCGTTGAGGGGCGCTACGATAAGATACGACTTTCCTCCGTTGTCAACGCCCTCATTCTGACAACGGACGGATTTCACATTTTCAACGATCGCGAAAAACAGCAGCTGCTGAAAAGACTTGCGCGCGAACGCGGACTTATAATCCTCACAGACTCGGACGCAGCCGGCTTCAAAATACGCAATCTTATAAAAAATATCGTCCCCGACAGCGCCGTCACCCATGTTTTCATCCCCGACATTTTCGGCAAGGAACGCCGCAAGGAAGCCCCGTCGAAGGAGGGAAAGCTCGGCGTTGAGGGCATAGACAACTCCATTCTCGAACAATCGCTTATCCGCAGCGGCGCTTTCAGCGAAGGCGGCGAAAGAACAGCAAAAGTGCAGCTGATAACCTCCGCGGATTTATACAGAGCAGGACTCACCGGCGGCGAAAACAGCGCCCAAAAGCGGCGTGATTTTCTGAAAGAATGCGCCCTTCCCGCGCGGCTTACGGGCAACACGCTGCTCGGAACGCTCAACTGCATAATGACCTACGGCGAATTCTGTGAGAAAACGGGTATCGCGGAAGATCGTGACAGTTGACAATAAACCGCTTAAACGCTATAATCAAAATTGAAGCACCTTCGTAAAAGGAGTGGTTTTATGAATAAAACAAAGAAAAAAATAACGGCGATAGCCGTGTTCGTACTGGCTGTCGTGCTTATCCCGATAGCGGCCGTTGCCGTAAAAAATGCGGTGTCGCCGATTTCCTCCGGCGGCGGCTTCGTTCGGAAAACGATAGACAGAATAAACATCTCGGTCGACAAGACGGACTTCGTGTTCAATAAAGACGGAAACGGAGCTTACCGTATCGCCTTTACGCTTACCGCCGAAAAAACGGAAGCTGATTTCTTTGCAAAGCTCGATTCGTTTGAAGTCGACGGACAAAGCTTCGGTGCTGCCGTCGTTTCCCCCGTCAGCAATTCCTCCGAGTTCGTCATTGACGGCGCGGTTTTGCCCGCATCAAACGGAAAAGCGGAGCAGCTTTCGTGGAAAATCGAAGTACCCTTCACAGCGGATAAAGCCGGCACATACACGGGAGCAATAAAGCTCTCGTTCACTTCGGGCGTTACCGAAGATACGGCGGACTCGCACCTGCTCACGATTCCTCTCACCGTTGAAATCAAATAACCACGCGTCAGGCTGTCCGCAGTTTAATAAACCGGACTTTGT
>JAEDGF010000065.1 GCA_016297645.1 Clostridiaceae bacterium | reverse complement strand
CGTAAATCCTGTCGTGGTACCGACCTGCGGCTACGCTAATATTGTACCAAAGGAAAAGAACAAAATGACAAAATCAAAAAATTTCCTTCTCCCCGTCGCGGCGGTTATTCTTGCCGCGTCCCTGGCAGCCTTCGGTTTGTTTACCTTCACCGATTCGGGCAGAAATGTATTTCCCCGGCTGGCTTACACGGCAGTCGCATTTGTCGCTGTTTTGGCGGCGGCGTTTATGAAGGAATCCCTACTGCGTATATTTTCCGTTGCTGCCTATATCGGAGAAGTCACGCTGCTCATCGCAGGCAGGTTCTTTACCGATATGTATATAGGCGGCTCGGTACAGATAGGATATTTTTTCATCAATCCGTCTTATATGCTTGTGCTGTGTCTGCCGTTTATCGCATTCTGCGCGGAAAAAATAAAAAAGGCAGACTGGAAAAAGACGGCACTTCTTGCAGCCGCCGCAATTCTGCCGGGTATGCTTTCGATGTCGGCAGCAAGCAAATTTCTCGGTGTCGGATATTTCGCCGCTGTCTTTGTTATGTTTATTGTTCTCAGAGCGGACAGAGAATTGGACATTACATATATGGTTTTCCCTGCCACCGTCATTATTTCGATCATAATATTCTTCTCATATGCAAAAGACGGAATCTTTTTCACCGAGCTTTGGGATGTTGTTTGCACTCGCGGACAAAGCGATCCGCGTGGCACGGGCTGGCTCAGAATACTGTATGACGGAATTTTCCGTTATTCTCCTCTTGTAGGTGAAACGACAACGGTCATTTCCGAAGTAAGCGACATTCCCCGTCTTTTGACAACCCTCGGTTGTGACTCCGCGATGTATATTCTCGCCAGACTCGGAAAGCTGCCGTTTATCGGATTTGTTCTTATCTGCGTGCTGTTCACGGTCTGCGTCATGGCAATGGCAATAAAAACAAAGCAAAGCACCTTCGCGAGATTCACTTCGCTCTCGCTTGCTCTTTCCGTACTGTTCTGCAACGCGATTTATTTTTGCAGCATATTCTTCCTTGTCGGCGACAGGTCGTTTATTCCGTTCTTTTCAACGGGACTGTCGATCTCGATTGCGTCGGCATTCATGCTCGGCAACATCATTTCGCTCTACCTGAAACGGAATCAGACAAAGCCGAAAAAGCCGTTCGTGGTAGCCGTGACCTCGTCCGTCCTCGAAAGCGAGAGCTGACGGAATAAAAACATACGAACAAACGCCGTCCGTGTTCCGGAAATCGAAGCGCGGACGGCGTGTTTTTATAAAAAACGACCCCTTAAAGCCTGCGCCGAACAGCGAAGTGCATCAAGGGGGGTCTTCTTTTATCGGGGTAACAAAGCATGAATAAGCCGACCGAAAAATCGTATGTTTTCGTAATTTCGCAACCGTTATATGTCTGCCGGAAACGAATCCGGTTAAACGGCGGTATTGCGAAAAGACGCATGAATGTGCCGAACAAAGGAATCGTATATTTTTCGTATTTTCGCAGCCGTCAGTCCATCGGAAACAAAGCCGATAAAACGGCGGCTTCGCGAAAGGACACAACAACAAAATAATATCGCAGTCCGACTCGCCGATTCGGCACTTCAACGGTACGGTAAAAAACGGAATTGCCGCAAAACTTTGCCGTGCTTCCGGCTTTTTTATTCCGTCTGTGCGGCGACTGCGTCCTCAGTCGCTTTCATGGCTTCGAGGGTGCTTTCGAGCAGCTCGTCAAGCGTCCAACCGAGAAGCTGTGCGCCCTTTGCGATGATATCGCGCGAGCAGCCTGCCGCAAACTTTTTGTCCTTGTACTTCTTTTTAAGGCTTTTAAGCTCCATGTCCTTGCAGCTTTTCGAGGGACGCATGAGCGCACAGGCTCCGATAAGCCCGGTAAGCTCGTCGCACGCGAAAAGAACCTTTTCCATCTCGTGAACCGGCTCTACATCTACGCAGATACCGTAGCCGTGCGAGCATACCGCGTGGATAAGCTCCTCGTTTGCGCCGCCCTCGCGCAGAAGCTCGGGGGCTTTTTTACAGTGCTCCTCGGGATACTTCTCAAAATCAATATCGTGCAGAAGTCCGACCGTCGCCCAGAAATCGGCGTCCTCGCCGTAGCCGAGTTTTTCCGCAAAATAGCGCATAACGGCTTCTACCGTGTAGGCATGATGAAGATGAAACGCGTCCTTGTTGTACTTTTTAAGCAGCTCAACCGCTTCGTTTCTTGAAATTGAAAGAACCATAAATAAAACACCCCTTTATATTTTTTAGTCACCGTAACGGCGGTTGATTTAATCGCCGTAATGACGGTTAAAAAGATTTTTTCCGTAATATTCGAGCATGAACATTTTCACCTGTGACTGCTCCGGGTCGATATACAGGTGAGCGGTTTCGGTCGAGCCGTCCGAGCGGACGGTAAGCGTTGTGCCGCCGTTGGTTTCGCGCTCCCAGTAGCAGCCGTAGCCGGTTTTCATCGCATAGGTAAGGGTTATGCCCTCGTACGGAATTGAAAAACAGTTTTTGTGGTCGTGTCCGCACAGCATATTTTTTGTGCTGCCGAGCTTTTTGCACAACTCGAAGAAACCGTTGTTGAACATCGGAAAGCCGTAGCTTTCATGTACCTTGCAAAACGGCTCTGCCGCGAACTCCGGCAGAAGCTCGCCTGTTTTTTCGTCGTGAATGCTCTCCCATGCGTCGCGGTACTCCGGAACGGGAATGTGCATATAGACGGAGCCGGGAACGACATTTCCGCCGTTCTCGGCTGCGATTCCCTTCACCGCCCACTCGTACCAGTCGAGCTGCTCCGGCGTGAAGTGGTCGTAGCTGCCCTTAACCTGCGTTTCCTCGTGGTGCGAATCCATCATGAAAAGTGTATGTATCACTTTTCCGTTCTCGGTGATATTTATAATGTAGTTGCCGTCGCCCATGCCCTCGGGTCCGTAGCCGAACAGGCAGTGCTTTGCGTGCGACAGACGGTAATCAGCCCAAAACTCGCTCACGAGTCCGGTATGGTCGGCGTTGCCCATGACGGGCGCCCACGGGATAGAATACTTTTCGAGAAATTCTATCAGCCTGAGATACGCAAACGGGTCGAAAGCGTTGTCGCCGGTGAGCGTGATAAGATCGGGCTTTGTTTCCTCGATGAGCTTCGCCATTGTTTCTTCCGAAAACTCGCCTACATGGCAGAATGCTTCGCCGTCGTGGCACTGTATATCCGCAAAGTTAAGAATAACAAAATCCTTTTCGGGCTTCTTTTCAACGCTGACGGCATATTTCGCGGACGAATACTTATCGTCCTTGCTCCATTTGTAAAAGGTTTCGCCGTATACCTCGTCCGGGGACGCAGGATGCATGACGAGCATATCGAGATACTCGCCGGCAATCTTCATGTCTGTTTTCATTTGTTTTTCTCCTCAAAATTTTTGAATAACAGCACAGCTGCCCGTTTTGACGGGTACCGCGCCGTTATTTATCCTCATTAAATTGCTTTCAAGAGTGCTGCGCACCCTGTTTGTGACCGAATTTCGCGTTTATTTATCTATCCTCATTGAAATGTCAAACGCGGTTACGGAATGCGTGAGCGAACCCATGCTGATGATATCAACGCCGCTCTCCGCCTTTTCGCGGATGTTTTCGAGCGTGATATTGCCGCTCGCTTCGGTGAGCGCTCTGCCGTCTATGTAGCGCACGCACTCGGCCATTTCGGCAGCCGTCATGTTGTCAAGCATTATGATATCGGCTTTCGCCTCAACAGCCTGCCTGACCTCGTCCATATTGCGCGTTTCCACTTCTATTTTTACGGTGTGCCCGATGTGTTCCCGTAAAAGACCGATGGTTTTGATTATTCCGCCGCCCGCGTCAATGTGGTTGTCTTTGAGCATCGCAGCGTCCGACAGATTGAAGCGGTGGTTCTTGCCGCCGCCGCAGCACACGGCATATTTCTGCATTGCCCTGAGTCCCGGGAGGGTCTTGCGCGTGTCGGCAATGCTGACACCAGTTCCCTCGACGAGCTTAACGGCGCTGTTCGTCTGCGTTGCAACGCCGCTCAAATGCTGCACGATATTGAGCGCGGTGCGTTCACCCATGAGAAGCGCTCTTGTCTTACCGGAAAAGGTTGCTATTATATCGCCTTTTTTGACGGTATCGCCGTCTTTTTTAAGAAAATTGAAGCTGACCTCGGGGTCGAGAAGCGTAAAGACGCGTGCGGCAAATTCGATTCCGCACAAAACGCCCTCCGCCTTCGACACGAAGCGCGCGGACGAAACACTCTCCTCGGGGATAACGAAGGCGGTAGCTTCGTCCACATAGTTTATATCCTCTTTTATTGCATTTTTGATTACATCATCAACATAGAAAACGGGAAGTATCATATTATATCCGCTCCTCGGCTTCGGTGAGAATTATGAACGCAACGGTTGCAAGCGAAAGCGTTTCGAAATACTCGGTTGTCCAGGCGTACTTGCCGCCTTTGAGCCGCTTCAAAATATTGTCGATCTGCTTCAAGCCGACTCTTACGGCAGCAGGATCGGGCAGAACAAAATAAGCCCTCTGCATTATGCTTCTTATCTCGGTTGCGATATCGTCCGGAACGGGTGCTCCGGTGGGGTCGATGGAAACGGGCAGCGCGTCCACTCCGGCATAGCCGTTTGCCATGCATCTCTTTATATCCTCCGCGGCACGCCTTGAAAATACGAGCGCTTCGAGAAGCGAGTTGCTGGCAAGTCTGTTTTTGCCGTGAACGCCGGTGTTTGAGCATTCGCCGCAGGCGTAGAGTCTGGGCACGGTGGTGCGGGAATCTATATCAACCTCGATTCCGCCCATGAGATAGTGCTGGCACGGGAAAATGGGGATAAGATCCTTTGTCATATCGACGCCGTATTTCATGCATCCGGCATATATACCGGGGAAACGCTTTTTAAGGAAATCGGAGTCCTCGTAAGAGATATCAAGGAAAAAGTCGTTGCTGCCGGTGCGTCTGCTTTCGAGAATTATCGACTTCGAAACGACATCGCGCGGGGCGAGTTCAAGACGCTCGTCGTATCTGTCCATAAAACGCTCGTGGTGGCAGTTGAGAAGATATGCGCCCTCACCTCTGACGGATTCGCTTATGAGGAACTGCTCGCCGTCCTCCGAATTGAACGCAGTGGGGTGGAACTGGACATAGCTGAGGTCTTTTATTCTCGCTCCAAGCTCATAGGCGATGCGTATGCCGTCGCCGGTGGAGCTTTTGGGGTTTGTCGTGTACTTATAAACGCGTCCTATGCCGCCGGTGCAGAGCATACAGTAGCTGCAAAAAACACTGAAAACCTTTCCGTCTTTAAGCAGGTCGGCTCTGAAACCGCTGCGCACTCTTACAAGTCTGCAAAGGTCGGTATTGTCGGAATATGTGATATTATCTTTTTTCTGCACCTGCTCATAGAGCGCTCTTACAAGCTCCGCGCCGGTGGTGTCCTTATGGTGGACTATTCTGCGGCGGCAGTGACCGCCTTCGAGAGTTTTGTCAAGCTCGCCGTCCGCGTTGCGGTCAAATTCCGCGCCGAGCTTCATCATTTCCCTGACATCGTCGGGACCCTCGTGAACGAGGATATCAACGGTTTCGGGGTTGTTCTCGTGTCTGCCTGCGATAAAGGTATCCTTCGCGTGCAGCTCGTAGCTGTCGTTTTCGAACGAAAGCACCGCAGCAACGCCGCCCTGTGCGAGATTCGAGCTTGAAGTTGTGGACGAATACTTTGCAAGCATCATGACCTTAGTATCGTCGGAAAAATGAAGCGCGCCGTACATTCCGGCAACACCGGCACCTACAACGAGTACATCATATACATTTTCGGCTTTCATACATACTACCTCTTTTTTTATCCCATACGGAGCATTGCGTCAATGCTCTTTTTTGCTTTGATACGGAGTTCTTCGTCGACCGTGACGCTCTCGCCGCCCTTGCCTTCAAGGGTGTCTATGACGGTGTCGAGCGTCGTCTTTTTCATGTTGCGGCAGAAAAGTCTTTCGGGGCAAAGATAAATATATTTGCCCTCACTGCCCTTTTCGCGTGAGAGGAAGCCGTCGACAACTCCCCTCTCGGTGCCGATTATTACGGGCTTTTCACTCGCTTCGGCATATTTGATTATCGCTGCGGTGGAGCCTATCATATCGGCAAGCGCCGTTACCTCGGGTCTGCACTCGGGGTGGACGGCAACGCACGCCTCGGGGTGCTTCGCCTTCGCAGCGAGGATATCTTCGGCTGTTATGCCGTTGTGGACGGGGCAAAAGCCGTCCCACAGAACTATATTCTTATCGGGCAGCACCTTTTGAACATATGCGCCCAAATTTTTATCGGGAATGAACAGTATTTCGGGGGAGGATATCTGCGACACTATTTTAACAGCGCTCGAAGAGGTCACGCATACATCGCACTCGGCTTTGAGCGCCGCGGTGGTATTTATGTAAGCGACGACGGTACTGTCGGGGTGCTGCATTTTGTACTCATGCACGCGCTCGGGGGATATCATTTCCGCCATGGGGCAGGTTGCGGACGGAGCCGGGAGAAAAACCTCTTTTTCGGGAGCAAGAATTTTCACGCTCTCCGCCATAAAGCGAACGCCGCACATGATGACCGTCTTTTCGCTCAGAGCCGCGCACTTTGAAGCAAGTGCGAACGAGTCACCCACGATATCGGCAATTTCCGTTATCTCGGGAGATTGATAGGTGTGCGCCAGAATTACCGCGCCTTTTTCTTTTTTGAGCTTTCTTATAAGCTCCTGCTTTTCTTTAATTCCGTTTTTTTCCGCCGACATAAAAATCGCCGTCCTTCCAAAAGAGTATTATACACCCGTAAACAAAAAAGTACAATGTACGGGAAGAAAAATATACTGTAAAGATAGGTAAAAAACTGTGATGTTTTCATAAAAACCGGTCGGTAGTTTTGTCTGTTTCGCTGTTTTGTCCGGCAGACACGCCCGTTCGGCATTTTGTAAGCCGTCAGTTTCGCGGCTTTGCGCACGCCGTTTCGTTTTTTTTCGGCAGCGCGGATCAGTCGCGCCGCGCTCCTTTGCCGACAGCGGCAACTGCGCTTTTTCGTATTTTCTTATCTATTTCGCGCCGTTTAGTCTTATCACGAGGGTAAAAACGCCGTCCTCGCATTTGAGGAGCATTTCGCCGTTATACTTATTGACGGTACTCTCGATACTTTTAAGCCCGAAGCCGTGTGCGTCGCCGTCCGCTTTCGAAGTATCGAACAGACCATTCTGGTTGCGCTTCGGCTCGGAGTCGGTCGGGTTCGAAACGCTTATGACCGTAAAGGTTTCGTTGCCGTGCGCCTTCACTTTTATGTATCTGCGCGTTTTGTCCTCTATAAGGCAGTTCGCTTCGATAGCGTTATCAAGTGCATTACTGAGAATTATGCAAAGATCGAGCGGCAGAACATCGTTTTTTTCAAGATTTATGCAGTCGTATCCGGTGGTGATATCCTTTGCCTGCGCCTCGTACATCTTCTCGTTGAGAATAGCGTCCACCGCCGAAATTCCCGTGATGCGGACATAGTCCGACTCGTCTATAACGCCGCCGAGGTCGTGGAGATACTTTTTTATCTCCTCGATATCACCCTTTTCTGCAAGCATATTGAGCAGTAAGATATGATTTTTTATGTCGTGACGGAAGGAACGGGTTCGGTTGTAGAGCGTTTCAAGCCGCTTTACGGAATTCTCCTGCTGGGTAAGAAGGGACGCGAGCATTTCCGCATCACGCGCGAGAGCAAGCTGCTTGCGGAACTTTCCGAAAAGGACAAAGACGAGAATATTTATAAATATAAGTCCGCCGCACGAAACGAAAACATAACCGGCGATACGCTCATCGAGCGGATAATGCTCGAAATAAAACTGGAAAACGGAAAATGTAATGAGCGTCACAACGGGGACGGCAAACAGCGCCGCCCACAGCCTGAAAGAAGTCGGGACCTTTGTGTAGCGCTTTGCAAACACGCTTATAAGCACGGCAATTATTATCATGATACCGTTGGCAAGCGTCGTTTCGCCGAGCCGGATATACGAAGCGTCGGCATTTATCTCTTTGCCGAGTGCGCGGGTAACCGCGATAAACAAAAGCCGTGAGCTTATTTCGGACACGGCGATAAGCATAACAAACGCGCCGGACGCGATTATTTTACGCTTGACCGTATCGGAATACATCAAAAACAGCGTGGCTATCAGCATAGCGCACTCGACTGCGTAGCGCACCGCCCGCGAGGGGAAAACATCGCGCAGCATGATAATTACGGCGGCAAGTCCCACAAACGGAAGATAGTCGAACCGGCTGTGTCTGAAACGCGGCGTAAAGAAGCTGTTCGCCATTATGTACGCCAGCACAAGCTCGAAAACGGACGAAAAAATTACTGCGGTATTAAAAAGAATGCTCTTGTAGTCCTGAAAAAAAGCGGGGATCATTCCGTCACCTCATAGCCCATAGAAAAGCCTCGTTCGTGTCCTTTGCGCGGTGCTTGCTCACGGGTACATTCACGCCGCCTTCGAGGACAGCCTCGGACGGAGAAAGCGTAAGTATCTTCGCGGCGTTTATGAGAAACGACTGGTGGCAGCGCACAAAATCCTGTTTTTTCAATGTAAGCTCCGCGTCATCCAGCTTGCCGTAGAAGGTGTATTCCTCGCCCGAGAGGGTGTGGAGCGTAATTTTCCGCTTGTTGCTCTCGAAATACAGTATCTCGCGCACGGGCAGACTCGTGGTTTCCGAGCCGTTCTGAAAGACATACCGCGCCACGTCGGAACGGGTAAGCTCGTTAAAGCACTCCCTGAAAACGCTTGCGAAGCCGTTCATAAGCTCGGGCTTCAATATATATCTGAACGCGCGCACCTCGTACCCCGAAAAGACATACTCTGCGGACGCGGTCACGAAAACTATCATCACATTTTTGTCCACCGCGCGGATACGCCTTGCGGCGCTCAGCCCGTCGCAGCGGTTCATGGTGATATCGAGAAATATAAGGTCAAAGCTCGCCTTCGAGCTTTCGTACAGCGCGGCAAGCGGCTCTCCGTCATTAAAAACGGTGATGTTTCCGTCCGCGTCCCAACGGGACAAAAGCTCCGTTATCCTGTCGCGGAGATACTCGCATACGGGCTTTTCATCGTCGCAGACGGCTATGTTCAAAATCATTGCTGCTCCTTTTCCGGCTTGTCCTTCTTTTTGAAAATGACAAACTTGCCTGCTATATAGTTGAAAATGACGGTCAGGACGGCTACGAGTATTTTGTCTATCCACACTCCGCCGCCGATATTTCCGAGGACGAATTTAAGCAGCACGGCGTAGAGCAGCTCGTCGAACAGTAAAAGCGACATGAGCCGCGCACCGAAAAAGGACGCGATCTCTTTAACTATCGTCTTTGCGCCGGATGCGGTGCTTTCGAACACGAAAAGGCGGTTCGTCACATACGCAAAGGTGACGGCGCACAGCCACGCTATCGCGTTTGAGAGATAAAGCCACTTGAAATCAAACGAGCCGACCGTAAAAAGGACGAGCGATTCGTAATTTTTCCCGGCGAGGGCGTTGGCAGCCCCGAAAACGACAAAATTGACAGCCGTTGTCAGCACGCCGAACACGAGATACGACATGACCTCGTATTGCAGCAGCTTTTCCACCCCGGGAATCGACAGCAATTTTTTGAAAAAGCCTATCGAAAAGACCTTGCTGTATATTTTTTCATAGAGAGCTTTAAGCTTCATTTTTTCACACTTTCGACCTTTTTTGTATCATGCTATTGCGCGTTTATGCCTGTCCGGGCGCTTTTGTACGGGCGGACACGGCGGCTCTGCGTTTCTCCGTTTCGAACTCCGCACGGTACGGTAACGGGCGCGTCCGCAGACAAATAAACCGCAGTGTTCCGTTTTTAATTTTAGCAGACCTTGAATTATTTTTCAACCGTAGTATAATATAAAATATAAAAAAAACATATTTGCTCCCCGGAGGACAGTTAAATGAGATTGGATAAATACCTTAAAGTTTCACGCATTGTAAAGCGCCGCACCGTTGCAAACGAACTGTGCGACGCGGGTCATGTCGATGTCAACGGCAAGACGGCGCGCGCGTCGTACGATGTAAAGGTCGGCGATATAATCACGATACAGACCGGCGCGAATCAGACAAAAGCCGAGGTTTTGTCGGTTCAGGAATACGCGACAAAGGAAAA
>JAEDGF010000064.1 GCA_016297645.1 Clostridiaceae bacterium | reverse complement strand
CATATCCTCCGCAAATACCGCGTAGCCGCCGCGCGGATTGTTGATGAACACATGGGTTATCGCGCCTGCAAGCATACCGTCCTGAATTATGGGCGAGCCGCTCATGCCCTGAACTATTCCGCCTGTCTGCGCTATAAGCTCCGGGTCGGTTATGCGCACGGTTATGCTCTTATTGCCGGACGAGGTGTAGATCACTTTATCTATATTTATATCATATCGTTGTTTTTGACCGTCCTTTACCGTGCAGATTATTTCAGCCGCGCCCTCGTGAACCTCGCTCTTGTTTGCCACCGGAATACTCTCGCCGTTATCGGGCAGGGCGCTTATTCTGCCGTATATTCCCTCGTCCGTATTCGTAAGAAGCGAGCCGTAAATATTTTTGCCTATTATACCGCAAATTTCACCTGCCGCGCCGGGCTGTCCCTTGTTTACGGACGATATTTCGGCGCACCTGAGCGTTCCGCTCGCAACGGGCAGCAGAAGGGAAGTGTCCGTGTCGTAAATGCCGTGTCCGAGCGCCGCAAGCGTGCCGTAAAGCGTATCGGAATAGGTAAGAGTCCCTATTCCTCCCGTGTAGTCCCTTATCCACATTCCGCACTTGTAGGTTTTTGTCGTCACCGTTTTTTCGGGGGTTACAAAAGCCGTGAATTCCTCATTGCCGCGCATGAGCTTCATCTCGACTCTTTCGCCGCCGCTGCCGCCTATTATCTCCGTCAGCTCCTCGTTGCTTTTCAGCTTTTTGCCGTTTGCCGAGATGAGTATATCACCGGGCTTGATGCCTGCCGCCCTCGCAGGCGAAACCGTCCCGGCGGTGCTTTCAAAGCTGTCTGTCGCAACAACGACAACGCCGTTCGTGCTGAGCGTTATTCCGATAAGCTCGCCGCCCGGAATAACGAAGCGACGCTCCTTCTTTTTAAGGTTTATTTCCTTCACCGGGATCAGATTCATTACCGTCAGTTCGCTCACGGACGAATCGCCCGGAGTGCCTCTTAAAGTGTTGTCTGCATAAAATATGCCTTTGTAGCAAATACTTTCACTGCCAATATAAATTTCTCCCGGGAAATTCATTTCGCCGTATACCGTAACGCTCATAACGACAAAAACGAAAACCGAAAAAACAGCCGTAAAAATTTTGACTGCCTTTTTCAAATTGCTGTCACCTCCGTTCCGTTTTATTGTTGGCACAACACGCTCCGATATTACAGACAACAACTGAGAAAAAAACTCCGCCGTCGGCAAAATGCGTTTTTGCAACGAAAAACCGTTGAAAATCACGCGCCGAGGCGGAGCTTTTGTTATTTTGTATTATTTGTATTTTCGGTTAAAAATTACTTTACTATTTCGCCCTTTGTTCCGGCAGGTGCAAGCACCGCGTTGGACTCGTCGGTATCAATGTGCATCGCAAGAGCGAATTTGTCGCTTACTCTTACGACGACATCGCCGAAAACGAGCGAACGCTCGGGGGAGTCGATCTTGACATTTACGATGTCTTTGTCCTTAACGCCGAAGTTCTCTGCGTCGGCAGGAGTCATGTGGATGTGACGCTTTGCAATGATAACGCCTTCGCTTATTTCAACTTCGCCCTTGGGGCCTACAAGCTTGCAGGGAGCACTGCCGGCAATGTCGCCGGACTCTCTTACGGGAGCGCTGACACCGAGCGTTCTGGCGTCGGAAGCCGAGATCTCAACCTGTGTTGCGGGACGAACCGGACCGAGTATGGAAACAGCCGGGAACTGACCCTTTGTGCCGATTACCGTCACTCTTTCGTTGCAGGCGAACTGACCGGGCTGTGAAAGATCCTTCTTCTTCGTAAGCTCATATCCCTCGCCGAAAAGGATTTCGAGGTGTTCCTTTGTTACATGAACATGGCGTGCGGATGTTTCAACGATAAAATTTTTTTCCATTTGTTTATTTACCTCCGTAACTGATTGACGGATAGAGTATACATTTTTTTTGCGGTTTTTACAAGAGCAAATGCAATTTTTTTTATCAAATCGTTCAGGCGGAGAAAAAACGCGTTAAAAAAGACGGAAACGGATAATAATTGTCGATTTTTTAACAATTACCACCTTTTTTTCTCGTATAAAGTATAGACGAATAAAAATAAATGTGATATAATCACTGCCGTATGGCTTAAAGCCGACAGCATTTTTCTTAATGTTTTACAATTTAAAATGGAGGAAAACAAAGAATGCAGAAAAAAATCAGCAAGCTTCCTTTCAGGGGAACACCCGAGCAGGAAAAGCTTCTCCGTGCTGCTATCGCTGAGGCAAAGGGCGATAAGAGCCGCCTTATGGCGGTAATGCAGGAGGCTCAGGGCATTTACGGCTATCTCCCGTACGAAGTACAGGCGATAATAGCCGAGGGTCTTGATGTTCCGCTCGAAAAGGTGTACGGCGTTGCGACATTCTATGCGCAGTTCGCCCTTTCGCCCAAGGGAAGGTACAACATTTCGGTCTGCCTCGGCACGGCGTGCTATGTTAAAGGCTCCGACAAGGTTCTCGAAAAGATAAGTGAGGAGATAGGCATTGAACCCGGCGAATGCACCGACGACGCAAAGTTCAGCCTTGAAGCCTGCCGCTGTATCGGCGCTTGCGGTCTTGCTCCCGTTATGACGATAAACGACGATGTCTACGGCCGCCTTACTCCCGATGAAATTCCGGGAATCCTTGCAAAGTACGAATAAATTTTTCAGTAAAGGGCGCGGAAAAATATGAAAATCAGAATTTTACAGGAGCTTCTCGGCGCAGAGCTTATATGCGGCGAAGAACATCTCGATTGCGATGTGCATTCCGCCTGCGGAAGCGATATGATGAGCGATGTCCTTGCGTATGTGAAGGATCAGGCGGTGCTTCTCACCGGTCTTGTTAATTCACAGGTCATTCGTACCGCCGAAATGATGGACATGGTATGTATCGTTTTCGTTCGCTCAAAGCGGCCCACTCTTGAAATGATCGAAACCGCTCAGGAAAGCGGTATCGCGCTGCTTTCCACCGACAAAAGAATGTTCGAAGCGTGCGGAATACTCTACACGAACGGACTTAACGGAGCAAAAACATGAGCGAGTTTATAAAATTTCATTTTGATGTTGACGGGGAGAATTTCGTTTCCGCCGGACAGGCTTCCGTCCAGGTGAAAAAAAACCTTCGTCAGCTCGGTCTGCCCCCCGAAATAATACGCCAGCTTTCGATAGCAATGTATGAGGGCGAAATAAATATGGTCATTCATGCCGGCGGCGGCGAAGCCGATGTCACCGTGTATGAGGACAGGGTCGAAATAGTCCTTACCGACCACGGCCCCGGAATTGCCGATATTTCGCTCGCTATGCAGGAGGGGTATTCCACCGCAACCGAAAATGTCAGGGCTTTGGGCTTCGGCGCGGGAATGGGGCTTCCGAACATGAAGCGCTATACCGACGAAATGACCATCGACTCCGCAGTAGGGCGCGGTACAACTATAACGATGTGCGTATACCTCAATAAACAATAAGGTGATGCTTTGAACTCTTACAGACACTCGGTCGTTCTCGATATCGACAAGTGTACGGGCTGCACTACCTGCGCGCGGCACTGTCCTACCGAGGCGATAAGAATAATCGACAACCACGCCGAGATAAACACCGAACGCTGCATCGACTGCGGCGAGTGCATAAGGGTCTGTCCGCACAAAGCGAAAAAAGCGATGTGCAGCAAGTTTGAACACTATATGCATTACAAATGGAAAATTGCTCTGCCTGCGCCTGCGCTTTTCGGGCAATTTAACGGACTTGACGATGTTGACGATGTCCTTCAAGGACTTCTCGATATCGGTTTTGACGATGTTTACGAGGTGGCAAAGGCTGCTGAGCTTGTTTCGGCGTACACACGCATCTACTTAAAAGCGGAGGGCATTAAAAAGCCTGTTATAAGCTCCGCCTGCCCGGTTATTTCCCGGTTGATATCATTGCGTTTTCCGTACCTGAAAGACAATATTCTGCCGATTCTGCCGCCTATGGAGATAGCTGCCATAGAGGCGAAGGCAAAAGCAAAAAAAGAACACCCGGAACTGACGGACGAGGACATAGGCGTTTTCTTCATCTCGCCGTGTGCGGCAAAGGTCAGCTATATCAGAAACGGCTACGGCTACTATCAGAGTAATATCGATGTTGTCGTGTCGCTGAGCGATATCTACTTTATGCTTATCGGCGCCATGAAACGCGGAAAAACCCCGTCGATATCGTCGGAATCGGGTATGATAGGTATAGGTTGGGCTTCCACCGGAGGAGAAGCGTCCGCTATTCTTAACGACAGTTATCTTTCGGCGGACGGCATTGAAAACTGCATAAAGGTGCTTGATTCGATTGAAAACGGCAACATCCCGCACCTTGAATTCGTCGAGCTTTGCGCCTGTATAGGCGGATGCGTCGGCGGAGTCATGACGATAGAAAACCCGTTTATCGCAAAAACGAGGCTTCTTACCGTGCGCAGATATATGCCCGTTTCGCGGAATTTTCTCTCCCCGGCAGACAACTTTATACCCGATGATTTTCTAACGGATTCGCTCCCGTCATATACGCCCATTTCACGGCTGAGCGAATCAATGAGCGAGTCCATGCGGATGATGACAAGCATCCAGCAGCTTCGCGAAACGCTCCCCGGAATCGACTGCGGAGCGTGCGGCAGTCCCACCTGCCGTGCTTTCGCCGAGGATGTTGTAAAGGGACTTGCGGGCGAAGCAAGAAAATGCGTTGTACTTGAACAGCGCAAGCTTCAAAATAAGGAGGAAAACGGCAATGACGGTAAGTGAGCTTGCGGAAAAATGCGGCTTCGTACCCGTGTGTCTGCCCGACCCCGGCAGGAAAGTCACCGGCTGCTATATCGGTGACCTGCTAAGCTGGGTCATGGGTAAAGCGCAGTCCGGGAACGCATGGATTACAATAATGAGCAATGTCAATATCGCCGCGGTCGCGTCGCTTACGGATGTGGGCGTTGTGATTTTGGCTGAGGGCGTTTTGCTCGACGAAAGCGTCGTTTCCGTTGCGGCACAAAAGGGGATAAACATTCTTTCGAGCGCCCTCCCGGCTTTTGAAACGGCAAAGGCTCTTTTCGATAAAGTCTGATAAATATGAAAAAGTATTATTACGATTTTCATGTTCACTCATGTCTTTCTCCGTGTGCCGACGACGATATGACCCCGAATAACATTGCCGGAATGGCTGTTTTGGCGGGACTTGAAGTTGTCGCTCTCACCGACCACAATTCCGCAAAAAACTGCCCGGCATTCTTTGCGGCGGCAAAAAAGAACGGAATTATCCCTATCGCCGGAATGGAGCTGACGACAGCGGAGGATATCCATGTTGTGTGTCTTTTCCCGGAGCTTGACGGCGCGATGGCGTTTGACGCATATGTGGACAGCCGTCGGATGAAGGTCCCGAACAGGGTCGATATATTCGGCGAACAGCTGATTCTGAACGGCGATGACGAAACGATAGGCAGGGAGGAATTCTTCCTTCCGGCAGCGTCTGAAATCACCGTTGACGAAGCCCCCGGTGCGGTTGCCCGGTACGGCGGAATCTGCTTCCCGGCGCATATCGACCGCGAAGCAAACGGAATAATAGCAACTCTCGGTACTTTTCCCGATAACGGCGCCTTTCTCAATGCTGAGTTTTACGACCACGCAAAGGAAGCGGAGTTTTTGGAAAAATATCCGGTGCTCGGCTCTGTCAGACGGCTTGTTTCAAGCGACGCGCACAACCTTTGGAGCATTCGCGACAAAAGCGCGTTTCTCGAAATCGACGACGAACCGTATTCTTCCGACAGGGTACGCAAACAGATATTCAAGTTGCTCGGAGAAAAAATATGAAAGAGCTGTCATTAAACATTCTCGATATTTCAATGAATTCCGTCAAGGCTCACGCCGACGAAGTGAGCATAATTCTCACCGAAACGGACAGAACTCTTGAAATAAAAATAAAAGATAACGGCTGCGGCATGAAAAAAGAGCTGCTGCAAACGGTAACGGACCCGTTTACGACTACGCGCACAACGCGCAAGGTAGGGCTGGGCATTCCGTTTTTCAAGCTCGCGGCAGAACAGACGGGCGGTTATCTTACAATTAAATCAAAACACGAAAGCGAATTCCCCGACGACCACGGCACGGAAACAACGGCGCTCTTTTACAAAGACCACCTTGATTTTACGCCGCTCGGCGATGTTATATCGACCGTTGTGACCCTTATCCAGGGGTCGCCCGATATACGGTGGGTCTTTGTGCATAAAACGCCGGACGGAGAGATCTCTCTGGACACCGATGAAATAAAAGCCGTCCTCGGCGAAGTACCGCTTTCAACACCCGATGTACTTGTTTGGATAAGCGAGGACTTAAAAGAACAGTACCGGGACATAGGTTATCACAACTGAAAAACATATAATAAGCGAAAGGAATAAAAGTCATGAAGTCTTTGGCAGAACTTGCAGCAATCAGAGAAAAAATGCAGAACAAGGTCGTCCTCCGTGAAGGAAGCAGCGATATAAGAGTCGTTGTCGGCATGGCTACCTGCGGTATAGCGGCAGGTGCGCGTCCCGTTCTCAACACCTTTGTTGAGGAGGTCGCGAACGCCGGTCTTTCGGATAAGGTCATCGTTACCCAGACAGGCTGTATCGGTATTTGTCAGTTCGAGCCTGTCGTTGAGATATACGAGTCGGGCAAAGACAAGGTAACATATGTTAAAATGACGCCCGAAAAGGCAAAGGAAGTCGTAGAGAAGCATCTCAAAGGCGGCAGTGTCATTGAGGACTATGTAATTAAAAACATATAAGATTTTGGAGGTTTAAATATGGTTCGAGCACAGGTACTTATCTGCGGCGGCACCGGCTGTACTTCATCCGGAAGTAAAAAGCTTATAGCCGAGTTTGAATCACAAATTGCGAAAAACGGTCTTGAAGATGAAGTAAAAATTGTCAGAACCGGTTGTTTCGGACTTTGCGCACTCGGTCCCGTCGTTATTGTTTACCCCGACGGAACTTTCTATTCGAGAGTTCAGGAAGAAGATGTCAAGGATATAGTTGAGGAGCATCTTGTCAAGGGCAGAGTCGTTGAGCGTCTTGCCTACAAGGATGTTGCCGAGGGCGTTGAGATAAAGCACGGCAATGTTTCACTTAACGATACCACATTCTACGCAAAGCAAAAGCGTGTCGCTCTCAGAAACTGCGGCGTTATCAACCCCGAGAGCATTGATGAATATATCGCCATGAACGGTTATGCCGCTCTCGGAAAGGCTCTTACCGAAATGACCCCCGAGGAGGTTATTCAGGTAGTCAAGGATTCCGGCTTGCGCGGCAGAGGCGGCGGCGGATTCCCCACCGGACTCAAATGGAGCTTTACCGCCAAGAATCAGGCTGACCAGAAGTATGTCGTCTGCAACGCCGACGAAGGCGACCCCGGTGCATTCATGGACCGTTCCGTCCTTGAAGGCGACCCCCACGCGGTAGTTGAAGCCATGGCTATCTGCGGCTACGCAACAGGCGCTACCGAGGGCTATGTCTATGTCCGTGCAGAGTATCCCATCGCCGTTGCCCGCTTGCAGAAGGCAATCGAAGACGCCCGTGCATACGGACTTCTCGGCAAGGATATCTTCGGCTCGGGATTTGATTTCGATCTGTTTATCCGTCTCGGCGCAGGCGCATTCGTATGCGGCGAGGAAACAGCTCTTATGACCTCCATCGAAGGCAACCGCGGCGAGCCTCGTCCCCGTCCGCCTTATCCGGCGGTCAAGGGTCTTTTCGGCAAGCCCACCACCGAAAACAATGTTGAAACCTTTGCAAATATTCCTCAGATAATTCTTAACGGCGCATCGTTCTTCAATACGATGGGCACCGAGAAATCAAAGGGCACAAAGGTTTTCGCACTCGGTGGAAAAATCCGTCACACAGGCCTTGTCGAGATTCCCATGGGAACAACGCTCCGCGAGATCGTTGAAGATATCGGCGGCGGCATTCCCAACGGCAAGAAGTTCAAAGCAGCCCAGTCGGGCGGACCCTCCGGCGGATGTATCCCGGCTTCGCTTCTCGATATCGAGATAGACTACGACAACCTTATCGCACAGGGTGCAATGATGGGTTCGGGCGGTCTTATCGTAATGGACGAGGACACCTGCATGGTCGATATCGCCAAGTTCTTCCTTGAATTCACCGTTGACGAGTCCTGCGGAAAATGTACTCCCTGCCGTATAGGAACAAAGCGTCTTTACGAGATACTCGAAAAGATAACCTCCGGCAAGGGAACTCTTGCAGACCTCGACGAAATGGAAAGCCTTTGCAAATACATCAAAGAGAACTCTCTCTGCGGTCTGGGTCAGACTGCTCCCAACCCCGTTCTTTCGACTTACAGATTCTTCAAGGACGAGTATGTCGCCCATGTCGTTGACAAAAAATGCCCCGCCGGTGTGTGCAAAAAGCTCCTTTCGTTCTCCATTGATCAGGAGAAGTGCATAGGCTGCGGTATGTGCGCAAGAAACTGCCCCGCCGACGCGATTTTCAAGACTACATATGTCGCTCCCGGACATAAGCTTCCCTCGTTCCACATCGACACCGACAAGTGCATTAAGTGCGGTGCCTGCATGGGCGGCTGTAAGTTCAAAGCGATTTCCAAGAAATAAGGAGGAGCTTGTAATATGGCTGATGTAAATATAAAAATAAACGGCAGAGATGTCGTCGTTCCTGCCGGCAGCACCATTCTTGAAGCTGCCCGTATAGCGGGAATACAGATACCCACGCTCTGCTACCTTAAAGAGATAAACGAGATCGGCGCCTGTCGTATCTGTGTTGTCGAGGTAAAGGGCGCGAGAAGCCTTGTTGCGGCTTGCGTATTCCCCGTAAATGAGGGCATGGAGGTTTTCACAAACACTCCCAAGGTTATCGAGTCGAGAAAGACCACATTGAAGCTCTTGCTTTCAAACCACAAGAGAGAATGCCTTTCCTGCGTCCGTTCCGGCTCCTGCGAGCTTCAAAAGCTCTGCCACGACTACGGCATTGAGGATGAAAATGCCTTTGCCGGTGTAAAGAGCCACTACGATATCGACGCTTCCGCTTCTCATATGTACAGAGATAACGAGAAGTGCATCCTCTGCCGCCGCTGCGTTGCAGTCTGCGACAAGAATCAGGCTGTCGGCGTTATCGGCGCAAACGCAAGAGGCTTTGATACTCATATCGGCTGCGCATTCGAGCTGCCACTCGGCGATGTCGGCTGCATTTCCTGCGGTCAGTGCATTACCGTATGCCCCACGGGCGCTCTCTCCGAGAGAGATGATACTCAGAAGGTAATGGACGCTATCAACGACCCCGAAAAGTTCGTTGTTGTCCAGACCGCTCCCGCCGTCAGAGTAGGACTCGGCGAAGAATTCGGCTATCCCATGGGTACGGTCGTTACCGGCAAGATGGTTTCCGCCCTCAGAGCGCTCGGCTTTGATAAGGTTTTCGATACCAACTTCTCCGCAGACCTTACCATTATGGAGGAAGCTACAGAGTTCCTCGGCAGATATACCGAGAAGAAGAACCTTCCTCTCATCACGTCCTGCTCGCCCGGATGGATTAAGTTCTGCGAAACCTATTATCCGGAGTTCATTCCGAACCTCTCCACCTGCAAATCTCCTCAGGGAATGTTCGGCTCCGTTGCAAAGACCTACTATGCGAAGATGACGGGTATAGACCCCAAGGATATCTTTGTTGTGTCCGCAATGCCCTGCACCGCGAAGAAATTCGAAGCAGAGCGTCTTGACCATACGGCTGTTGCCGGTCTTGCCGACATCGACGCAGTTATCACCGTAAGAGAGCTTGCCCGTATGATAAAGAAGAACGGCATTATGTTCAACGACCTTCCCGACGGCGAGTTTGACGCTCCGTTCGGACTCGGCTCCGGTGCCGGTACTCTTTTCGGCGCCACCGGCGGCGTTATGGAGGCTGCTCTCAGAACTGCTTACGAGGTACTCACTAAGGAAGAGCTTAAAGACCTTGAATTCACCGCAGTAAGAGGTGTTGAAGGAATTAAAGAAGCTTCTTACACCATTGCCGGCAACGAGATAAAGGTCGCTGTCGCATCCGGCACGGCTAACGCAAAGAAGCTCCTCGACATGGTAAAGAGCGGTGAAAAACACTACGATTTCATCGAGATCATGGCTTGCCCCGGCGGCTGCGTAAACGGCGGCGGTCAGCCCA
>JAEDGF010000063.1 GCA_016297645.1 Clostridiaceae bacterium | reverse complement strand
TCGGGTATAGAAAAAGTCCACCGTAATTCTATCAAAATTACGGTGGACTTATGGCGGAGAGTAAGAGATTCGAACTCTTGATACGCTTATGACGTATACACGATTTCCAATCGTGCTCCTTCGGCCAACTCGGACAACTCTCCAAGGGACTGTATTATTATAACCGAGGAAAATTCAAAAATCAAGAGTTTTTTTATCTTTTTTTAATTTTGTTATTCGTGTGTTGAGAGGAAGGACATTACTTCGTCAACGGTCGGAACGGAATCCGAAGCGCCTGCCCGAGAAACGGCGAGAGCCGATGCGGCAGAGGCAACGCGCAGTGCTTCGCGAACGCCGACGCGGTCAAGAAAAGCGAAGAAAAAGCCCGTAAAGGTATCTCCTGCCGCAGTTGTATCAACGGCTTTTACGCGAAAAGCAGGCTGCCGGCAAAATTCACCGTTAAAGCTGCACACAGAACCGTCCTCCCCAAGTGTGAGAAGAACATTTACGCCCGAGTATTTTTCACTAAACGCAGATATTATATCGTTCGCCGAGGTTTTCCCGGTAAGCTCGTTTGCCTCGGTTTCGTTTACGACAATGAACGACAGACTTCCGAGCGGCAGCGAAAGAATTTCGGGCGTAAACGGACTGGGATTAAACACCGTTGTCAGTCCCATGCTTTTCGCCTTTCGGATTAGATACTCAACGGAATTTATCTCGTTTTGCAGAAAGAGAAAATCTCCTGCGTTGAAGCTTGCCAGCACATCGTCTATCTGCTTTTCTGTAATTGTTTTATTTGCACCGCCGTAAACGAGTATCGCATTTTGTCCGTCGTCACTCACCTGAATTATCGCATGACCGCTCTGCCCGGTTGTAACGGAGATAAAGTCGGTGTTTACGCCGAACTCATCGAGTTTTTCGCGCAGCATTTCCCCGTCCGAGCCTATACTTCCGGCGTGAAACACCTCTGCGCCTGCCCTTGCAAGGGCGACAGACTGGTTAAGTCCTTTGCCGCCGCAAAAGCTGCTGCACGAACCCGCCGAGAGCGTTTCGCCGGGCTTCACCGTATGCGCGACGGAATAGACATAGTCAATGTTCAGCGAGCCGAAATTGAGCGCTCTCATAGAGCAATGTCCTCCATTGTCCTTTGCACTCTGCTTTCGATATCCGCCGTACCGACACCGAAAAGCTGCGTTTCGAGCTTACCGTTAAAGGGAGCGTACCATTTTTCGTCTATTGCGGAAAAGCCTTTGAGCATTCCGAGAACCGAGCCTGCCGTTGCGGCGTTGCAGTCGGTGTCGAAACAGGCCTGAACGGCTCTGCATATTGTCTTTGTGTAGTCACCGCCGCCGTAAAGAAGTGACGCGACAACTATCTGAATATTAGAGAGAGTGTGACACCAATCGTACCCCTCGTGTTCGTTCCATTCGGTGTGAATGCCCGCGAAGCACTCATCTTCGCTTGTGCCGTTTTCGTACTTTTCGATAATAGCCGAAACACATTTTACAAATCTCGACTTTTGCGGAACAAGCTTCAAAGCGTCCTTTATCGCCGTCATAAGATCGCTTTCGACGGCGCACAATGCAAGCAGCGCCGCGATATACATTTCACCGTAGATTCCGTTTTTGGTGTGCGATACGCACGCGTCGCGAAAAGCCATATCTGCGGCACGCTCCGGGTCGCCGGGGTTTATATAACCGAAATAGTCCGCGCGGATCTGCGCGCCTATCCACTCGCGGAACGGATTTTTATACATCGCGGAGGCGGGCGCTTCAAAACCGTTGATATTGTTTATCAAAGCTGTTCTCTCCGCCGTAAAATACGCGTATTTCGCCTGTGACGACACCCACATATCGAGTACATTTTCCGGTGTGAAATCTCTGCCGTACTTTTTTACAAGCTCCTGATACATGACCGTGTAATTCGTATCGTCGTCGGCGGGAGCGGCAGTCACTAAATCACAGTATTTATCGTGATCAAGGTTAAATTTCAGTCCGCCGATAAGACTGTCCGAAAGCTCGCCGCGCTCAATATATCTGTGCATGGGGTAATTCCCGGTGATTTTGAGAACCGGGGTAAGCTCGTCTGTTTTTATCCCCTCTACGGGTTTTCCTGAAAAACAGCCGCATATTCTGCCGTACCATGCGCCCCTTATCTTATCTTCAAGCGTGCTTTTGTCGGGCGTTCTCTTTTCGGGGACACTCGAAGCGCGGTTTTCCTTGATTTCGGAAAGGCTGCTCGGCTCGACAAACGGATAATCTTCACGCAGCGGCAGCTCGCAGATAATATCAAACAATGCATCGGCGGCTTTTTCGCGGCTCTCCGACATCGGCATGGCGGCGACGGCCTCAAACAGCTGTTTGTAAGGCGCGGCGTCAAGTCCCTCGTCAATGCACTGACGGTATTCCGTCATTATATTTTCGGAATAGAATTCATCGGGATGAGAAAAGGTTCTCGTAATTTTATTTTTTTGAAGGCTCATGTTTTTGCTCAGCTTTTATTTTTTGTCTTTAACTTCTTCCGGGCGGTCTTTTTTAGGGAGTTCGCTTTTTATCTTTCGTTTTACTACAAAGTTTTTCTTGTAATAGCTGTTTTTTTCAAAAGAATCACCTATCGCTTCCATTTGAGAAAGCATTTCGTTTCGCAGCTCCTCTTTTGTATCGGAATATTCCTCGTTTTCGGCAAGGTTATTCATCTGCAACGGGTCGTCGATATTATCAAAGAGGAATTCGCCGCCGCCGAGATACACGGCATAGGTGAATTTTTCGGTTCTTATGCCGCGCCACTCTCTCCCGTCGCCCCATATTGCGGCAGGACCGGTACCGAGAAGCAGACTGCCGACGGGGCTGTCCGTTTTTTTGCCGTATGCAGCCGCACTCAGATCTCTGCCGCTTACGCCGTCGGGCGTTTTGACCCCGAGAAGCGACAGAACGGTGGGCATTATGTCCGGAGTATTCAAAGGCGTATTTACCCGTGCGCGGTGCAGCTTTTCTCCGCAGCAGACGGCAAACGGAACGCGGACGGCTTCTTCATAGAAAATGTTGGCGGAGCGTCTGCCGTGAGAGCCGAACATCTCGCCGCGCGAGGAAGTAAAGACTATGACGGTGTTGTCAAAAAGCCCTTCGCTTTTGAGTTTCCCTACAAGCCTGCCCACATCGGCGTCTATCGCCGCGTTCATTGCGTATGCGCAGCGCTGCCACTGTTCAAGCTCGTTTCTGTCTTTCCCGAAAAAGCGCGACCAAATATCGGCATGAGGGTCGTTTTTCTCGCAGTAGTTGCCCGAGGGTACGATTTCAGTGTTCTTAAACATCTCGTAATACTCGGCGGGAGTGTTATCGGGCGACATTATACCGCCGGGCGCACCGAAGGATAAAAACATAGCAAACGGTTTATCGCCGGACGCATACTGCGAGAGCTTTTCAAGCGCAAGCTCCGTCTGAAAATCCGGCTCGAAGCCCTTTGTGTAGAACTTCGCCGGGGAATCGGTGTGATAGTAGGAGCGCGGCGCGAAAAAATCACCGCTGCCGTTAAACGACCCGAAGGCGGTATTGAAGCCGAGCCTGTACTCCCCTTGCGGAACATAAGAATTCTTTACATTATTATAGTGTCCGAGCTGCGCCGCATAAAGGTGCCACCTGCCGAAAAACAGCGTGTCGTAGCCGTTTTCGGCAAGCGTACCGGCAAAGGTTGCATGATTGGGAGAAAGGCGCACTTCATTTATGACCGCGCCCGTTTCCACCGAGTATTTCCCGGTATAAAGCGCCGCAGCAAAGGGCGTTTCGAGCGGCTGCCCGGAAACGGCGTTGTCAAATACAACACCATTCCTGAAAAGAGCGTCAAGGCAGGGCGTATACGCATTGGCATTTCCGTTAAAGCCCACGCCGTCATAACGCATTGAATTTGTATAGATAAAGAGTAAATTAGGTCTTTCCTGCACCGTGTTCACTCTCCTTTTTGTTATTTCGCAAGAAAAACAAAACCTTATTTAACTACGATGTTGACAAGTCTGCCTTTGACATAAAGCTCTTTGACAATTGTTTTGCCGTCAACAGCGGCCTTGACCGCTTCGTTTTCCTTGGAAACGGCAATTGCGTCAGCCTGTTCGCAATCGGCAGGCACGGTAATTCTCGCCTTTATTTTTCCGTTGACCTGAACGGCGATTTCGATCTCGCTGTCAACGCATTTGTCCTCGTCGAACTCGGGCCACTCGCTCTCGGCAAGCATTTTGCCGCCGAAAACTATCTCGTTTATCTCCTCGGTGACATGAGGAGCAAAGGGATTGAGGAGCTTTATAAACACGAGAAGCTCGTCGCGCGTGATTTCGCCCGTATCGTAAATTTCGTTGAGCAGCGTCATGAGAGCGGCAATGGCAGTGTTGTATTTCAGATTTTCGATATCGTCGGAAACCTTCTTTATTGTCTTGTGGAAGGAGCTTTCGAGTTTCTTCGAGAAGCCCGTTTTATCGGTAAGAATTGTCTGCAAATTCCACACACGGTCTACAAAACGCTTACAACCCTTAACGCTGGATTCACTCCACGGCGCTGCCTTTTCGTAGTCGCCCATAAAGAGGACATAGGTTCTGAGGACATCTGCGCCGAACTCGTCCACAACATCGTTGGGGTCTACGACATTGCCCTTTGATTTTGACATTTTATCGCCGTCCGGTCCGAGGATAAGTCCCTGAGCGGTTCTCTTTGCATAAGGCTCCTTAAAGGGCACTTCGCCTATATCGTAGAGGAAGCGGTGCCAGAAACGCGAGTAGATGAGGTGGCGCGTCACGTGCTCCATGCCGCCGTTGTACCAGTCAACAGGACCCCAGTAGCGGAGTTTTTCCTTGTCGGCAAACGCCTTGTCGTTATGGGGATCGATATAGCGGAGGAAGTACCATGACGAGCCCGCCCACTGAGGCATGGTGTCGGTTTCGCGTCTTGCCTTGCCGCCGCACTTCGGGCAGGTGCAGCTGACGAACGACTCGATTTTTGCAAGGGGGCTTTCGCCGTCCGAGCCGGGCGCGAAGTTCTCGACCTTGGGGAGTTTAAGGGGCAATTCGTCATAGGGAACGGGAACCATTCCGCACTTGTCGCAATATACTATCGGAATGGGTTCGCCCCAGTAGCGCTGGCGGTTGAAAGCCCAGTCCTTCATCTTGTACTGAACGCCTTTTTCGCCTGTTCCCTTTTCTTCGAGATAAGCGAGCATTTTTTCTATTGATATCTTTTTCTTGTTAAGTCCGTTGAGGAAATCTGAGTTGACCATTTCGCCATCGCCGGTGTACGCCTCCTTCGAGATGTCGCCGCCCTTGATGACCTCGATAATATCAACGCCGAACTTCTTTGCGAAATCGTAGTCACGCTGGTCGTGCGCCGGAACTGCCATAATAGCGCCCGTGCCGTAACCCATCATTACATAGTCCGAAATGAAAACAGGTATCTCTTTTCCGCTTACGGGATTTATCGCAGAAAAACCTTCAAGTCGAACGCCGGTTTTGTCCTTTACGAGCTGCGTTCTCTCGAACTCGGTCTTTTTGGCGCATTCCGCTCTGTACTCTTCGACTGCGCCGAAATTCTTTATCATGCTCTTATACTTATCGAGCATGGGGTGTTCGGGAGCCATTACCATGAAGGTGACACCGAAAAGCGTGTCGGGACGGGTGGTATAAATGCGGAGCTTTTCGCCGGTATCCTTAACATCGAAGTTGACGAATGCACCGGTCGATTTGCCTATCCAGTTTTCCTGCTGGAGCTTGATGTTCGGAAGGAAATCAACATCTTTAAGTCCTTCGAGGAGCTTGTCTGCGTATGCGGTTATGCGGAGATACCATACATCCTTCGACTTCTGAATAATATCGGAATGGCATACATCGCACTTGCCGCCCTGTGAGTCCTCGTTGGACAAAACGACCTTACAGGAGGGGCAGTAGTTTACAAGCGTCTTGTCCCTGAAAGCAAGTCCGTTTTCAAACATTTTAAGGAATATCCACTGAGTCCACTTATAGTATTCCTCCTGAGTCGTGTCTATAACACGGGTCCAGTCAAAAGAAAAACCGACTCTCTGCAGCTGGCTCGAAAAGCGCGCGATATTCATATCGGTGACTTTACGGGGGTGGATGCCTGTTTTTATCGCGTAGTTCTCGGTGGGGAGTCCGTAAGCGTCAAAGCCTATCGGGAACAGGACATTATACCCTTGCATACGGCGTTTGCGCGAAACTACTTCGAGTCCGGAATAAGCCTTGATATGCCCCACATGCATACCTGCGCCGCTCGGATAAGGGAACTCGACAAGAGCGTAGAACTTCTTTTTGTCCGAGCCGTCCTCAGCGTGAAAAACGCCGCTGTCCTCCCATTTTTTCTGCCATTTAGGCTCAACTTTTTTGAAATCGTAATTCATTTGGAAAATTCCTTTCGTTAAAAATAACAAAACGCCCCTGAGAAAACCTCAGGGACGGCAAATAATAACCGCGGTACCACCCTGCTTGCCGTTAAAAACGACCTGCTCAAAACCTTTAACGCAGGTTTTACGCCGTTTCTTATAAGCCCCTCCGGTAAGCCCTCGGGCGTTGGGAAACGAAACTCGGGAGTGAGTCTGCATGTAACGCGCCCGTATCGGCTCACACCAACCGCCGACTCTCTTGATTGCGCTTCGTTACAGCATAATTCCGTCACAGTCTTTATTTTTTGAGTATAACACTTGAAAAACGCCGTGTCAACCGTTTAATTCGGTTAAAAACGGTATTTCGTCAACTGCCGCTGCACTCGGACAGTTTTTTTGCCGAGTACGGACATGATACAAGAGTGTTGCCCGGAACATTTTTTCGGTACCGGATCCGTTCGCTTCTGCGCACCGCCGGACAGGCGGACAAAAAAAACAGTCTACATCTTTTTCTTTGCCCGAAGCGAAGAAAAGAACTCCGAAAGAATTCCTGCGCACCTTTCGCTCTCGATCCCGCCCTCGAAGTACGGTTTGTGGTTGTAGTCAAGCTCAAACAAATTCACAAGACTCCCGACAGAGCCTGCTTTTTTGTCGTACGCGCCGAAATAAACGCTTTCGATACGGGAATTTATTATCGCTCCGGCGCACATCGGACACGGTTCAAGCGTCACGAACATACTGCACCCCGGCAGCCGCCAGCCGCCGAGCTTTTTGCAGGCGTTGTCGATTGCTTCAACCTCCGCGTGGTACAGGGCGTTCCTCCCTTTTTCGCGCCGATTTCTGCCCGACGCTATTACTTCTCCGCCGCGCACTATCACCGCGCCTATCGGGGCTTCTCCGTCATCGAACGCCTCTCTTGCAAGGCGCAGAGCCTCCCCCATAAATGCTGCTTTCTGCTCGGCTGTCATAAAATTTCTTCTATCCTTTTGAGGGTGTTAAGTCCGCTCTTTATTCCTTTAAGACAGTCCTCCATGCCCTCAAATTCAACGGTGATGTAACCGTTATAGCCCGCATTTTTAATAACGCGCAGGCATTGCAGAACGGGGACATCGCCGTGTCCGATAATCGCACCTCTCAGGTAATTTCCTCCGCGCGTCATGAAAAATCCGTCGGACGGAACAAATCCCGTTCCGGGCTTAAAATGGAAGTCCTTGGCATGGACATGGAAAGCATACGGCGCTATATTGCCCACCGCCTTTACGGGGTCCTCGTCCGCGCACATAAAGTTGCCTATGTCGAGAAGCGCGCCGAAATTGTCGTCATGTACGCTGTTGATTATCGCTTCTACCCTGTCGGAATCCTGGCAGAAGAAGCCGTGATTTTCAATAGCTGTTCTTATTCCCTTTGTTTTGGCATATTCCGTAACCTTGCGGTAGGCGTCCGCAATTACGGGCAGCGCATTGTTAAAGCCCCTGTTCGAGCGCGTCTCCTTCTCGTAGCCCCACGAAGCGTCATGACGCATGAGCGGGCTGCCCAATGCTTCGCAGATATCGACTTCTCCCTTTAACCGCTCGATCTCACTCTCGCCTTTGAGCAGATCGGAGCCGATGCAGTAAGCGACTATTGCAATATCGTGTTTTTCCGCTTCCGATTTGAGGAACGCGGCGTATTCAGCCTTTG
Source organism: Clostridiaceae bacterium (assembly GCA_016297645.1). Taxonomy (GTDB): domain Bacteria; phylum Bacillota; class Clostridia; order Oscillospirales; family Acutalibacteraceae; genus RUG806. The sequence continues at coordinate 2,311 of JAEDGF010000063.1, read as the reverse complement.
AAAGCCATTCGGGAGTGTGTATTTCAGCGAACTCTATTCCGTCAAAGCCCATTTCTTTGGCAAGAGGGATAAGCTCTGCTTCCGTCTTTACTCCTGCGGATATAAGCTGGGAAAAGCTGTAAGAACTGACCGAGTATTTCATTTTTGCCCCTCCGATAAGATAAGCGTCAGCGAATAACGCATAGTATTGTATTTTGTTCCGGGAATAACTCTGACATAGTATGTTCCCGGTTTAAGAATGCTGTTTGCGTAGGTACTCTTTTGATTGCCGAATGACGAAACACTGTACACGGGACGAAGCGAGCTGTCGAGAAGCGGCTGCCCTTTTTCGTCCGTAAGCTCCGCTTTGTTCATTTTGCTGTCGTAAATGCCGAGCGTAAAATAACTGCCGGCATCATGGAACAGCTCATGGTCGAGCTGCACGGTTACAAGCGACTTTTCGGTAACGGTGAACGAGAACCAGTCGGTATCATAACCCGCTTCAAACGAAGAAAGGGACGCATTTATCGGGGTATACGGAACAAGAGTGTCCGCCGCCGACGGCGAGTTGTTCGGCTCGTGTTCCCATGAGGAGGCGCCAGTGAAATCCACCGCCAGTGTGTACGGGTTCGCACTGTGGTACAGTCCGTCGCTGTCAACAAGAACATAGTAATCCCCCGGCGCAAGTCCGATGTCGGGAGATACGGCAGTCGATTCCTCGTGCCATGCCGAAACCGCACTGTAAACGGTTTCACCCGACGAAGCGTAAACGGTTATCCGCCAGCCGCTCTTGGGTATGCCGCCGTCCCTTACTCGCGTTATCTCGTCCGTGTCGCACTTATGTGAGAAAGAGAATGTGCAGCAGCCGTCTTTTTCAACGGTGAATTTATACCAGTCTTTATCGCTGCCCGAAAAACGCTCGCTCAACTCGCCCGAAACGGGGACACCGAGAGTAACGGCATTAGCGCATTCGCGTGTATCGTTATACTCGGACTCGTACGGAAGATCCGTCATTCTGCGTACGGTAAGCGAATAGAAAGCATCATAGTACACCCTGTTTTCGACCTTGATGAAATAGCAGCCCTTCTCAACGCCTATTCTCCCGGAATTTCTTGTTTTCGACGAAAAATAGGAGTTTTCGGAATATATTTCGTTTCCGTTAATATCGTAAACGGTTATTTTCCAGCACACGGTGGGAGTGTCTTTCGTTTCATGCTCAAAGGTGAGCATGACCGCTTCTTTGCCATACACACGGAACATATACCAGTCGCAGTCTTTACTGTCGGTCAGGTAAGAAGCACTGCCGTATATCGTTTTGCCCGGGAATATCTCGTTGTATCTCGCGGCAGTATCGTTATACTCGACCTCGCAGTCGGAACGGGCGGAGAACGAGAAACGCACTGTGTACGCCTTGTCTGGGACAGCCGAGTTAAAGCACTTGACGACCGCCTTGAATTTTCCGGAGCCTACACCTATTCCGGGTGTTTTAAACACGCCGCCCGCCGCAGTCGTGTTAAGCTCGTTTATAAGCCGCCAGTCGTAGCTTTTGCCATCGCCGTTCGGAGAATACTGCATATAAAGCAGAACCTTGTATGCTCCGCCGGACAGTTTATCGTGAGATATTTTTACCGATATCATTCCGCGTCCGTTTGTGCGAAGTATGTACGCGGCGGTATCGGCAGCGGTGTAAAACTGTTTCGTATAGTCGAAATCGTCAAATAACGCGTCCTCCTCCGAGTGTTCGGCAAGAGAATAGTATTCGGCGCTTTTACTTTTCACCGGAATTTTTACGCTCTCAGTACCGTTTTTTTTGTTTTCGGCATCGTCGTTTCCGTTTTCGGCGGCAGCAACGGTTTTTACCGACGCGTTAACAGACGCGTTTTTCGGAGTTTTTTCGTCCTTTTCGATACCCGGCAAAAAGCTGTTTTTTGTATTTTCGGATAAGGAAAACTCCCCGTCGGTACTTTTGCCGGCAGCACTGTTTTCCGAGCCGATACTGCCGGGAACATCACTTTTCTCCGTTGACCGATCGGCTTCCCCCGTCAATATCTCCGCCGAAACATACTTAACGGCGCCGAAAAGTATACATACACTGAGAAGAACCGACAGTATTGCGTTTGCCGATGATTTCATTCCGATATCTCCCTTTTCATATTTTCGACTTTCCGTCCGTGACCATTGTATCACAGCAGACTTCATTTTACAATACGAGCCTTTAAAAGAATATATAAAATCATTGACAAACCGGGGATAGTTTGCTAATATATTTCAGTAACCTTAGGGGGACGGTCGGCAAAATTTCAGCACTCTTAACCTCCGTTACCACCGCAAA
>JAEDGF010000004.1 GCA_016297645.1 Clostridiaceae bacterium | reverse complement strand
AAAAGGTCAGTTTTTTTATAGCAAAAGTTTATTGTCGGTTCAAATCAAAAATTTACATCCGCAAAAACAGGGTAATGATCTGAGGGAATCTCTCCGTCAATATGCTTGCGTACGACTTTGAACTGCTTCACGGTGATGTCACCCTTGCAGAACACATAGTCGATAACCGAGTGGGGCGCGTTCGGATCTTCAAACGCATGGTATGTGTCGCCCATGTCGGTTCTGTCGGTCATATCTCTTGCATCTTTAAAACCGCAGGCTTTTACAGCCCTGCACGGTGCCGAGTCGGGCGTAACATTGAAATCGCCGGTAAAGAATGCCGGTGCGCCCGCCGCTATCTCGGTGCCGCGTTCTGCGACAAGCTCCGCGCCCTTCTGCATTGCGACTTCACCGATGTGGTCGAGATGGGTGTTGAGGTGAACAAACTCTTTTCCGTCCTTTTTTCTTCTGAGCTTTGCCCATGAGCAAATTCTTATGCACGCCGCGTCCCAACCCTTGCTGCCGGGTTTTTCCGGCGTTTCGGAAAGCCAGAAGTTGCCCTTGTCGATTACCTCGAACTCATCCTTTTTATAGAAAACCGCCGAGAACTCTCCGCGTTTTTTTCCGTTATCTCTGCCGACACCGACATAGTCGTAGTCGGGGAATGCCGCAATCAGGGCCCTCATCCAGTCGTAGTGCGCCTCTTGAACACCGAAAGTATCGGGGTTGCAGTTTCTGATGGTACGGACAACAAGAGGAATTCTCTTTGTCCAATCGTGTTTGCCGCTGCCGTAGCAAAGGACATTAAAACTCATTATTCTCATTTGTCTTTCTCCTTTTGAGCCGGTTTTTTTTTGGCTTCATGTCATATTCTATCATAACACAGCCGTCAATGCAACGAGAGAATATGCCGATTATATTGTTCGGCGCGGTAAGCTGCATTAAATGAAATCAAAAAAAACAGTGGTAAATTTCGAATTGCTATGGTAAAATTAACGGGAATAGAAAAGTCATAAAGGAGCCGATCATATGAAACGCAGACAAATGCAGCTTGATTTTTCCGGTATAAAAACATATTCAGCAGAGAATCGCCATAACCTTGTAACCATTGACAATATGATGACCCCCGGTGTGACCGAGCATGAGGTCTATAATGCCGACGGTTTCGATGAGCTTATTGACAGAATCATAACCGCAAGAAAAAACGGCAGACCGGTTATTTGGAGCATGGGTGCCCATGTCGTAAAAAACCGTCTTTCGAGATATGTTATTGAGCTTATGAAAATGGGTATTATTACACACATTGCCGCGAACGGTGCGACGAGCATACACGATTTCGAGCTTGCTTATCTCGGCGGCACATCGGAGGATGTCCCCACCGCAATCGAGGACGGATCTTTCGGAATGTGGGAGCAGACCGGTGCGTGGATGAATGAAGCAATCAAAAGAGGTGCTCAGTCAGATATAGGTTACGGTGAAGCGCTTGGCGAATACATAGATATCCATCCCGAAAAATTCCCGAATAAAAACGACTGCATTCTTTGGAATGCATATAAGCTTGATATACCGGCGACCTATCACATCGCTCTCGGAACGGATATTATCCATCAGCACCCGTCGTGCGACATGGCAGCAATCGGCAAATGCTCCGGAATTGATTTTAAGAAAATGGCGTACAGCGTTGCGCAGCTTGACGGCGGCGTGTTTTTAAACTTCGGTTCGGCTGTTATCGGTCCTGAGGTCTTTCTTAAAACACTTTCGATTGCGCGCAATCTCGGGTACCCCACATTTAATATCACGACCGCGAATTTTGACCTTATTCACCTCGGAGATTACAGGTGCAAAATCGGTTATGATGACCCGAACTACTATTATCGTCCGCGTAAAAACATAGTCAATCGCCCCACTTGCCGCGGAGGAATGGGTTGGCATTTCGAGGGGGATCATCAGATAACGATTCCCACACTTTATGACAGGCTGAAAGACGAATTCAACGGTTAAGGCGGTGGCGGAATGCTTTCGAAAAACAAAGTCAGAGAGATATGTGATAACATTAAGAGCGCAAAGATCGGTCTTATCGGTGATTTTTGCGTTGATATCTATTGGCGCTGTGACATGACTCGTTCCGAGCTTTCGCGTGAAACACCGCACTTTCCGCTCCCGGTCACGGATGAACGGTTCTATCTCGGCGCGGGCGGGAATGTCGCCTCGAATATAGGCGCTCTGCACCCGGCGGAGTTTTATCCCGTTGCTCTCTACGGAAACGACTGGCGCGGAATGCTGATGGAGAGTATTTTCCGTTCGAATAATATGAATACCGATTTTGTCATCCGGGATGACTCGCGTTTTACAAATGCCTACTGCAAGCCCATGCGCAGGGGAATATCCGAAACCGAGTATGAAGATCCGCGAATCGATTTTGATAACTACACTCCCATATCGGAAGAAACCGAACAAAAGGTAATCGATTCACTTCATCGCGTCGTTGAAAAGGTCGATGTTCTCTGTGTCGCAGATCAGTTCAAGTATGGCATTATTACGGACAAGGTGAGAGTGGAGATAATCAAGCTTGCCGAAAGCGGTTTGACGGTCATTGCCGACAGCCGTTACAATATAGCAAAGTTTACGGGTTGTATTATAAAACCCAACGAGGTTGAGTGCTGGCGCGCCGTTTATTCCGACGAGGGATATAAAAAAGCTGACACGGACAGCTTTACCGCAGCTGCCGACAAGCTCGCCGTTCGGAACAATGCTCCGGTTCTTTGTACGCTCGGTGCAAAGGGCAGCTTTTTTACGGACGGCAGCACGGGGTTTAAGACGGAAGCTGTCAGCTATACAGGCGAAATCGATATCTGCGGAGCAGGCGACACATCACTTTCCGCTTTTTCCTGCGCATTGGCCGCAGGCGCGTCCTACCGCGATGCTGCCGCTTTTGCCGCACTTGCTTCGGGCGTTACGGTGCGCAAAATAGGTGTCACGGGTACGGCTTCACCGAAAGAAATCGAGGAACTTGCGGAATAACGGATAAAATCCCCATTTTCGACTTTGGTTAGCCGAAAATGGGGATTCTATTTTTATATTTTTGTTTGCGGTAAAATTATTTGCAAAGGTTTTTTCAGCTGCAAAAAAAAATTTGTTTTGTTCAGTCCGCAGCGCCGTTCATTATTCGCACAAGCTTTTCCGGCGGCAGTGCTGAAAGAAAAGCGCGGAGAGTATTGTATATTTCTTTATCCCGTTCGTCGGAGAGCAGATCTTCGTCCGGGTATTGGCGCATAAGCTGTGAAAGAGCGTACTCCGGAAGCTCGCCGAAAAAACAGACAAGCATTTTATTTTTGATTTCTTTCAGCGCGGCACCGACAGGTGAAAGCGTTTTTAAATAAACACCGACCGTGCAGTAAACCGAAGAAACGAGCTTTTGCGCGGTTTCGTTTCTTATCGAGGAGCTTTTTTCGCTGCTCATGAATAACCTCCGTATTCGTAATTGTTTTTTGATTATATCAGACGATATATTCGATAAATTCTTTTACCCATTTGTCCCAGAGCCGCCACTCGTGACCGCCCGGTTCAAAAACATACTTTACATCAAGTCCGTGTTTGTCGGCTTTTTCTTTGAATGAATAGGAGGATGCTATCCAGTAGTCCTCTGTCCCGCATGAAACAAACATCTTCATGTCTGCGTGCTTGTCTTTGTCGAGGAGTGTTTTTGGGTCGGCTCCGTCGAAATCGGACTTATCAAATACATTCTCCATGAAAGGGAATTCGTTTTTTATTTGATTCATAAAAGCCGCACGGACAAATTTAATATCGAGAAGCCCCGAAAAGGAACCGAAGCCCATGTATTTGTCCGGATTTGAGAGTGCTATTTTTGCAGCGCCCATACCGCCCATGGAAAGACCTGCTATAAAATTCATTTCGCGCGCGTTTGATATTCCCAGGAGATTATGCAGATACTTCGGCAGTTCCTTTGATATAAAAGAAAAATAATTCTGTCCGAGAACGCCGTCCATGTACATACTTCTGTCGCCGTTGGGCATTACGACGACAAGAGAATGCTCGTTTGCATAGCGTTCGATATTTGAGAACCGAAGCCAGCAGGTATCGTTGTCCGAAAGCCCGTGCAGAAGCCACAGAACCTTTTTCTCCGAAAGAGGAGCGGAACAATTTTTAGGGTCGGGTGCGCAGACGATTATTTCCGTCTGCTTCATGAGTTCCGAGCTGGAAAAATTCAAAATAAGCAGTGCCATAAAGCGACTTACCCCCTATTTTAAAAAAAGTGTTCTTGAATTATACTCTTGCAAAGGTTAACTTGTCAAGATAAAAGTTAAATATGACAATATTTGTTTGTTTGTCTTTTGAATTTTAATACAACTTTAACAAAAATATGTTATGATATGCACAAGTTTTGAACGAGATGAATTTCAGAGGTGTAAAAATGGATAAAGAAAAAACTTACCCGTCGCTTCCCCGTGCAAAGTCCCCCGAGGAAGCAGGAGTATTATCAAAGGAAATAAAAGGGTTTCTGCATGACTGCGATGCCCTCGGGCTGAACATGCATTCATTTATGCTGGTGCGAAACAGCGTTGTTGCGTCCGAATGCTATTGGGCGCCTTTCAAGGCAGATGTACCGCATACAATGTTTTCGTTCTCCAAGGGAATAACCGGAACCGCTGTCGGCTTTGCTGTAAGCGAGGGGTTGATAAGCCTTGACGACAAGGTTGCAGATTATTTCCCGTATACCGGCAAAAACGAAAAGCTCAAAGAGCAAAACGATCAGGTGACTATCCGTCATCTTATCACGCACAGAAGCGGCAAGAAAATAAGCATTCTCAACAACTGCGAGAAAAACGAATGGCTTCAAAACTGGCTTACCGCGCCCTTCACCGATGCTCCCGGCGAAAAGTTCTTCTATCTGAGCGAAAATATCTATATGCTTTCGCGAATCATTTCCAAGGTTTCGGGAATGACGCTTACGGAATACCTTACTCCGCGACTTTTCGAACCGCTCGGGATTGAAACTCCCTATTGGGAAAAAGACCACAACGGCTACGACGCAGGCGGTTGGGGAGCGTATTTCAAAACTGAGGATATGGCGAAAATAGGTATTTGCTATCTCAACAGGGGTAAATATAACGGCAAACAGGTTATCCCCGAAGCGTGGATAGACGCTGCAACTACGCGCCAAATTGACAAAATACCGTCCGTTTTCAACGATGATTCCGGTTACGGCTTCCAGATTTTTATTCAGTCGGACGAAATGGGAACCTTCTCCTTCAACGGACTTTACAGTCAGTTCGTCGTTGTGTTCCCGAGATATGATGCTGTTTTTGTCTGCACGGCAGGTGAGCCGCAGGAGGATCTTTTTATGAAAACCCTGTGGAAGCATTTCCCGGCGGCATTCGCTGACAAGATTCCCGCAGAACCGAACGACGGAGATTTTGCCGAGCTTACCGAATACATAAACAAGTGCGAGAATCGCAAGCCCCCCATGGCGATTAGAAAACCCGATATGGAAGCAAAGATAAACGGCCGCCGTATCCTGATGCGCCGCCGCGGCAGTGCGGGCGTTCTCGGTACAGGCAACCTCTTTATGCTCGCCGAAAGATCGGGCAAAATAGATGACTTTATGTTCTATTTCGGCGAAAACTCTCTTAAAGTTCTTTTCAAAGAGAAAAACAGCCCCGTTGCCGAGATAAATGTTGGTCTTGAAGGTGAGTACGGCATGAGTGAAATAAAGCTTTCTAACCTTACTGTTCCCGTAGCATCGTACGGTACATGGATTTCGGACAATAAATTCCGTCTTACGATTATTCCGACATCAATGGCGCAGTACAGAGAATTCACATTTACTTTTGATCCGCTCGGCAATGTGCGCGTACACAGCGTCGCAAAGCCCGGCTTTAAAGATTTGTTTGAATTCTATCTCATGTTCAACGGCACTCGCCCCGGCGGCTTCCTGAAAAAGGCGTGCGGTGCGTTCGGTTCAGTCGCTTCACTCGTTCTCGACCCCAATTTCGGCGGTCATATAAAAAAATAATACAGAATAACCGAGTAGGGCGGATTTTCTTCGCCCTCTCATGCCGTCGTAAATGCCGTTCGGCACACGGCTGCTCAATTTACTATATAAATCGGATCCGCCGAGCAGATATTCAGCTCAGCGGATCATTTTTGTGTGTTTGAAATTTTTTATGCGATCACGCCGTTTGCAAAGTCAACAATGTCCTTGTAGACATCGAAACGGGAATCCTCGTTATGTATCTCGTGGCGCAAGCCCTCGTAGAGCTTCAATGAAACATTGTCGTGACCGGTTGCGGCAAGTTTGTTGTATACCTCGCGTACGCCTTTGCCGTAATTGCCTACCGGATCGTTACTGCCGGCGATAAGAAATACTTTCAAAGTCTTGGGAATGTCGGAGTACCATTTATCGGTCGAAACACTGTCCAGGACACTGAAAAGATCGCGGAATGCGGATGCTGAAAAAAGGAAACCGCAGTAAGGGTCTTTCATATATTTGTCCACATTTTCTTTGTTGACCGAAAGCCACTCAAATCCGGTGTCGCCGTCGAACTTTTTGTTGTACGAGCCGAAGGCTATATTGTCAATGAATTTAGACTTGTATTGAGGGCCTTTGAGCTTGCAGACGATATTTGCAAGAGCAATTCCTGCGCCTGCCGCCGGGTTTTTGCCCGAGGTTCCGCAGATAACCGCACCGTCAACATTTCCGGCAAAAGATGCAAGGTAATTTCTGGTGATAAACGAACCCATGGAATGTCCCCATATAACTATCTTTTTACCCTGCCAAAGCTTTTTCGCCATTTCCGTTACGGATTTCACATCTTCAACCAGTCTTTTATAGCCGTCCTTTTCGCAGAAGAAGCCGAGCATGGAGTCGTCCTTGACGCTTTTGCCGTGTCCTGCGTGGTCGTGCATGATAACGGCGTAACCGTTGTCGGCAAAATAACGCGCAGCTTCGAGATATCTGTTTGTATGTTCGGCCATACCGTGAACTATCTGAATAACGCCCTTTATATCACCCCTCGGTTCGACTGTCTGTACAAAAATATCGGTGTTGCCGGTGTGTGACGGGAATGTGTATGTGTTTTGAATATATTCCATAAAAAACAGACTCCTCTTTACTTGTTTTTATCAATAATAACACATTGACGGTGATTTGTGAACCCAAAAAGCATAAAAATTTGAAATTGATTTTCGGACAAATATTTTTACGCCGTAGAAAAACACACAAAACGACGCTTTTATGCTTTTTCATCTTGAAACCGCAGAGCAATATGTGGTATTATAAAATGAAAAAACGAAAGGGGAGTGAAGTAAAGTGCTCGGTGTTAAGATCGGAATCGACTTCGGCTCGACAAACCTGACTTTATGCGAGGACGATAAAGGTATCGTTATAAGTGAGCCTTCTGTCGTTATCTGCGACAAATACACAGGTACGCCGATTGCATTCGGCGCGCGTGCGCGCAAAATGTCCGGCAAGCTCCCCGGTTCAATGTGTGAGGTTTATCCAATCAAAGACGGAATGGTCAATAATTTCAAAATGGCGCGTTTTATGCTCAGATCGTATATAGACCGTCTTTGTAAAAACCGACTTTTTAAGCCTAATATACTTATGTCCGTCCCCGGTTCCGTTACCGAGCTTGAAAAAAAGACATTACTTGATGTTATTTATTCCGCCGGAGCGGGACGCGCCTGTTTTCTCGATGAAGCGCTTGCTGCGGCGATAGGCTCGGGCGTAAGTCTTACAGAGCCTAAGGGGACTTTTATCTGCGATATAGGCGGCGGCACAGCCGATTGCGCAGTTGTCACGATGGGCAACATTGCGGTATCGCGTTCCGTAAGGGTAGGGGGAAACGATCTTACCCGGCGTATCCGCGAATACATTCTCCATGAACATAATATCGAAGTAGGCGATGAAACCGCCGACGAGATAAAGCGCACGGTCGGTTCTGCCGTTTACCGCAACGAGGAGGTTGCAATGATCGCAGGCGGAAAAAGCTGCGAAACGGGCTGTCCGATTTTGTTTGAAATATCGTCTACCGAGGTGTTTTGGGTTCTTAAATCATGCGTAGCCGAAATTTTGGACTGCATCTGCCGTCTGTTGGAGTCGACTCCGCCCGAACTGCTGTCCGATATAGCCGACACGGGAATAATCCTCACAGGCGGCACGGCAAAGCTTTTCGGTATCGACAGATTTATAGAGTGGAACACCGGTATCAGGACATTCTGTGCCCCCGAGCCTGAAAAGTGCGCCGCGCTCGGACTTGAAGTGATGCTTGCCGACCTGAAACACCTTGAAAACAACGGGTATGTTTTTAAGCCCGGAGAGGATAATACCGGCAATGAATAAAGACCAGACATATAATGAAAATAACGGCTGCTCCCTCAGCGGGATAGTGGAAAATGTGGTTTTCCGGAATGCGGACAACGGCTTTACCGTGCTTGAAATAAATAAGGACGGCGAAATAATCTCCGCAGTCGGTGTGCTGAGTGATATAGCGGCGGGAGAAGATGTTATCCTGCACGGCAAGTGGACCTCTCACAATGTATTCGGCAGGCAGTTCAAAATAGAAGCGTGCGAAAGAACACTTCCCGATACCGCGGCAAAGCTGTTCAGGTATCTTGCAGCCGGTTCAATTAAGGGAATTGGACCGAAGCTCGCGGCTAAAATTATCGACCGCTTCGGCGAAGATACCTTTGATATATTCGAAAACGACCCCGAGCGTCTTTCCGTGATAAACGGAATATCAAAGCAAAAGGCGATACAGTACGGCAATGAATTCAGAAAACAGTATTCAATGCGTCAGGTGCTTATGGAATTGGAGCGCTACGGTATAACTCCTGCCGAGTGTACGACGATATACAAATATTTCGGTGTCAATGCGTTGAATGTTTTGAAAAACAATCCGTATGTTCTGTACGGCACAATAAACGGATTTTCGTTTGAGCGCGCCGAAAAGCTTGCGTTTCAGATGGGTGTACCTCCTGAATCCGATTACAGACGGCAGGCAGGTATTCTGTATATTCTTTCGCACAACCTGATGAACGGACACACCTGTATTCCTCGAAGAAAGCTCATCGATCCCGGGAAAAGGCTTCTCGAAGCGGAGGAAAGCGATATCGAGCGAACTCTTGATGAACTCATTTCGACGAAAAGGCTTATTTCCTGCGAAGTGTCGGGTGAGGAATTTATTTTCCTGCCTCGTCTTTATGCGGCTGAAAAGAATATCGCAGCCCGCCTTCAATTTATGCTGAGATTTCCTCCCGCTTCAATACCGACTATCGAGTTCGATATTGACAGAATCGAAGAAAAGACCGGTGTCCAATATGCCCAGAAACAACGCGAAGCCATAAAAACTGCGGGCGACAGGGGAATGCTCGTCCTGACGGGCGGCCCCGGAACGGGCAAAACGACGACGGTAAAGGGAATAATAGATATTTTCGAGATGAAGCGCGTCGAGGTGCTTTTGTGTGCTTCAACCGGGCGCGCGGCAAAACGCCTCAGTGAAGTATGCGGACGCGAGGCAAAAACGATTCACAGACTCCTCGAAGTTGAGTGGGACGAGAGCGACAAACCGGTTTTCAGACGCAACACAGAAAACCCTCTCAGATGCGGTGCAGTTATAGTCGACGAAGTGTCAATGGTAGACGCAGAGCTTTTTTCGAGCCTTCTCGACGCACTGCCCGTCGGTACAAGACTTGTTCTTGTCGGTGACTCCGACCAGCTGCCGAGCGTCGGCCCCGGCAATGTCCTGACAGATATAATCGCGTCCGGAGCAGTCCCCGTTGTCTGCCTTACCGAAATTTTCCGGCAGGCGCAAAAAAGCCTTGTTGTTATGAATGCGCACCGCATTATTTCAGGTGAAATGCCGAACCTGGCTTCTAATGACAACGATTTCTTTTTTATGCGCCGCGACAATATTCAGGCTCCGTCTACGATAAGTCAGCTTCTTTCAAAACGGCTGCCGGATGCTTACGGATTTTCTCCGCTTGACGATATCCAGGTGCTTTGTCCGTCGCGAAAAGGTGATTGCGGCACGGTAAATCTCAACAGGCTTCTTCAAGCCGATGTAAACCCCAAGCATAAAACAAAGAGCGAAATAAACACCCCGTCCGGCAGGATCTTTCGTGAGGGCGACAGAGTAATGCAGACGAAAAATAATTATAATATCCCGTGGCACCGCGGAAATGAAGAGGGCGAAGGGATATTTAACGGCGACATCGGCATACTGAAAAAAATAAATTACGCCGCCGGAATAATGACCATTGATTTTGACGACCGAACAGCCGACTATCCGACCGACAATCTTTCGGAGTTGGAGCTGGCGTATGCCGTCACCGTCCATAAAAGCCAGGGATGCGAGTATCCCGCGGTTATAATTCCGTTGTCGGGTGTTCCGCCCATGCTTATGTACAGAAATCTCCTTTACACGGCTGTCACACGCGCGAAAAAAATGGTAATAATAGTCGGGAGCGAAGAAATAGTTCGAAAAATGACCGAAAACAACCGACAAAATAAAAGATATTCCGCGTTAAAAGAATTTTTATCCGTATAAATATTTACAAAAGCCGGCACAAGTAGTAGAATAAAAGGTAATAATAAATTGATTACCCGAAAGGATATATTTTATGAGTAAAGAACTTGCCAAACTCTACGATCCGAAAAATGTTGAGGATAGGATCTATAAAACATGGCTTGACAAAAAGTATTTCCACGCGAAATGCGAGGAGGGCAAGCCTACCTACACGATAGTTATTCCGCCGCCGAACATCACCGGTCAGCTCCACATGGGTCACGCTCTCGACGAAACATTTCAGGATATCCTTATCCGCTGCAAGAGAATGCAGGGCTACGATACGCTGTGGCTTCCCGGAACGGATCATGCTTCGATAGCGACGGAAGCGAAAATAGTTGAAGCGATGCGCAAAGAAGGCATCACAAAAGAGCAGATCGGCAGAGAGGCTTTTTTGGAGCGCGCATGGGCATGGAAAAAACAGTACGGCAGCAGAATTATAGAGCAGCTCAAAAAGCTCGGCTCCTCATGCGACTGGGACAGAGAACGCTTTACTCTTGACGAGGGGTGCAGCAATGCCGTTAAAGAGGTCTTTGTAAGTCTTTACGAAAAGGGACTCATTTACAGAGGCAACAGAATGGTCAACTGGTGTCCGTACTGCAACACCTCTATCTCAGACGCCGAGGTTGAATATGATGAGAAAGAGAGCAATTTCTGGCATCTTCTCTACACCGTTAAAGAAACCGGGGAGAAACTCGAACTCGCAACAACCCGTCCCGAAACAATGCTCGGTGATACGGCTGTCGCAATAAACTCAGAGGACGAGAGATATAAGCACCTTCACGGCTGCCATGTTATTCTTCCGCTGCTCAATAAAGAGATACCCATCGTCTGCGATGAACACGCCGATATGACAAAGGGTACGGGTGTTGTTAAAATTACACCGGCGCATGACCCCAACGACTTCGAAGTCGGCCGCCGTCATAATCTTCCCATGGTTCGTACCTTTACCTACGACGGACATATGACCGGGAAAACCGATAAGGCGGAAGCGGACGAATATATCGCAAGCGGAAAGGCAGCGGCGGACGAACCCGAGGTTCTCGACTGCGGAAAATATGCCGGTATGACAACGCTTGAAGCCCGTAAGGCGATTCTTGCCGATTTGGAAGCAGGCGGATATATTAAGTATATAGAGCCTTTGAAGCACGAGGTCGGCACCTGCTACCGCTGTCATACAAGTATTGAGCCTATGGTTTCAAAGCAGTGGTTCGTTAAAATGGAACCGCTTGCAGCTCCTGCCGTCAAGGCTGTCGAAAACGGCGAAACCGTATTTGTCCCCGAGAGATTTACAAAGAACTATCTCAACTGGATGCGCGGAACGCGTGACTGGTGCATATCCCGTCAGCTGTGGTGGGGACACCGTATTCCCGCATGGTACTGCGACGACTGCGGAGAAGTGACCGTTACAAAGGAAGCGTCCGTATGCAAATGCCCCAAGTGCGGAAGCGAACATCTTACGCAGGATCCCGACACGCTCGATACATGGTTCTCCTCGGCGCTTTGGCCCTTCTCGACCCTCGGCTGGCCCGAAAAGACAAAGGAGCTCGAACATTATTTCCCCACAAACACGCTTGTTACCGGCTATGATATTATCGGATTCTGGGTAAGCCGTATGATATTCTCCTCGTTGGAGTATATGGGCAGAGTTCCCTTCGACACTGTTCTTATTCACGGACTTGTAAGAGATGCACTCGGCAGAAAGATGTCGAAGTCGCTCGGAAACGGAATCGATCCCCTTGAAATTATAGATAAATACGGTGCGGACGCACTCAGATTTACCCTTGCAACGGGCAATTCTCCCGGAAACGACACCCGTTTCTCCGTTGAGAAGGTTGAAGCGTCCCGTAACTTTGCGAACAAGCTTTGGAATGCCGCGCGTTTCGTGCTTATGAACCTCGGCGAAAACGAGCCTGCTCCGCATATTCCGGATGAACTTGCACTTGAAGACAAATGGATTCTCAGCTCGTTCAATGATGTCGTCAAGGAGGTAACATCAAATATCGATAAGTTTGAGCTTGGCATTGCCGTTTCAAAGCTCTATGACTTCATTTGGGATGTCCTCTGCGACTGGTATATCGAAATTTGCAAGATACGCCTTTCATCCGATGATGAAAAATTGAAGAACAATGCACGCGCAGTGCTTGTGTATGTTCTCTCGAATACATTGAAGCTCCTCCACCCGTTCATGCCGTTTATCACGGAGGAGATATGGCAGACACTCCCGCACGACGGAGAGTCCATTATGATTTCTCAGTGGCCCGTTTATTCCGATGAACTTCACTTCCCGGACGAGGAAGCCGAGATGGAAAAAATAATGGCTGCCGTTAAGGCTGTAAGAAACCGCCGTGCGGAAATGAATGTCCCCCCGTCACGAAAAGCCCATATCTCGGTCGTTTCGTCAAACGCGAAGCTCTATGCCGACGGCGAAAAATTCTTTGTCCGTCTTGCGTCCGCTTCTTCGCTTGAAGCGTCCGAAAGTGAAGCCGGACTTTCTCTCGACGGTACGGTAAGCATCGTTACCGAGGACGCGAAAATATTCCTTCCTCTCGCCGAGCTTGTTGATCTCGCAGCGGAGAAGAAACGCCTTGAAAAAGAACTTGCCGATGTTGAGAAGAAGCTCATGCAGATAAATGCTAAGCTTTCCAATGAAGGCTTCCTTGCGAAAGCGCCTGCCGCAGTTATTGAAGAACAGCGTGCAAACGGCGTTAAGCTTACAGAAAAAGCGAAGCTCCTTAAAGAGAGTATTGATAAACTCAACTGATTAAATCGGAAAAACGCAGGCGGAGGAATAAAATGGAATTCAATGAGGCGGTAGACTTTTATCATTCACTTAACCGATTCGGTGTTCAGCCCGGTCTTGAACGGATCGACGCGCTCTGCAAGGAGCTTGGAAATCCGCAGAGAAACCTGAAATGCGTTCATGTCGCCGGGACAAACGGCAAAGGCAGCACCTGTACATTTATTGCCGGAGTGCTGTCCGCAGCCGGTTACAAAGTCGGACTTTATACCTCCCCGTATGTACTTGAATTCAGGGAAAGAATAAGGCTCAACGGCAATTTGATTCCGAAGAATGATCTTTGCACGGTAACCGAGGAGGTTAAAGAAGCCATCTCGAAGGCGAATGAAAAGGGTATTTATCCCACGGAGTTCGAAGCCGTCACCGCCGCCGCGTTTCTTTACTACTCACGCTCCGATTGCGATATCGTCGTTCTCGAAACCGGTCTCGGCGGAAGATTTGACGCTACCAATATTATCGAAAAGCCTGCGGTTTGTGTTATAACCTCAATTTCGCTCGATCACACTGCCATTCTCGGCGATACCGTTGCAAAAATTGCATGGGAAAAAGCCGGAATAATAAAAAAAAGTGTTCCCGTTGTCACAAGCTGCTTTCAGCCGCAGTCCGCACTTAAAGTGATTGCCGAAAGCGCGTCCGAAAACAGTTCCGACCTTATTCTCACCGGCGCTCAAATAGGGTGCGAATTCATTTCCGGGGATGTGGGCGGGTCAAATATCGTCGCAGACGGTAAGGTTATTCATATTCCTTTTGCAGGAAAGCATCAGTGTGAAAATGTTTCTTTGTGCCTTGCCGCTTTTAAAATATTGAAAAGAGAAGGTTACATAATACCTGATCGGGCTGTCAAAACAGGTATCGAAAGCGCGTTTATTCCTGCGAGAACCGAGATTTTGCGTCAGTTCCCGTTTGTAATGCTCGACGGTTCGCATAATGAGTCCTCGACCGCAGCACTCGGTGATGTGCTTAAAAACAGCTGCTTCGGGAAAAAATTCCTCGCCGTAATGGGTATGATGGCGGACAAGGACTGCTCTGCGGCGCTTGACAACCTTCTGCCGTATTTCAGTGAGGTTATAGCTGTCACACCGTCAAATCCGCGTGCAATGAAAGCGCAGGATTTCGCGGAGCTTGTAAGAGAAAAAGGCGGTTCCTGCACGGTCGTCGACGATCCGTGCGAAGGCGTAAAAAAGGCGCTTGAAGCAGCCGATAAATCGCTTGTTCCCGTCGTTATATGCGGTTCGCTTTACCTTGCCGCCGATGTAAGAGAGTTTATAATAAGTGAAATAAACAAAAGAAAACGAAGGTTTCCGAATGTTTTTACAGAATAATTTGTAAAGGGTGATTTTATGCCGATGATAGTAGATGCTGCTCTTGTTACCCGCAAGGGGAAAGGCGCACAATATAACACGGGAAGCATCAATGCCTCCGGAAAAACATGGGAAAGAGAAAAAATACACGGCGACAAGGGTGTCTTTGTCGCGGGACGCGCCGAAAATGAACCGTTTTATGCGGTTGCAACCTCCGGTGTTAAAGGGATTGCCGAAACGGCTTCAACCCTGTTCAATGACTTTGCTTCCGTGTTGAATAACTCGGTTGAGAACAGAAGTGAGGTTTTGTCGAGCTTTTTCAAAACCTTCTCCGATTTCATAAAAGACAACGCTTCTCTTGAACCTTCGTCCTTTTCAATGGCTGTTTTTGCCGGAAGAAACGACAGCGTACATATAGGAATCTCCGGAAGCGGTGCGGCTTATCGTATCTCAAACGGAAAGGTCTATCCTGTTCTTCCCGAAATGCTTGTGTACGATGACGGTGTCACCGGCTACGGTGCGGTTGAAATTCCAAATGTCGATTCGGGCGATATTTTCCTCCTGTTCGGAGAAGAAGCCGCTGCCGTGCTTACACAGAACACTGTTGCAGAGGTCTGCGCTTCTGCCGACAGTGATATTCAGCTTATACTTCGCCGTCTTGCAAGTGCGGCTATTTCCGTTGCCCCGCAGAAATCGATAACGCTTGCGGCTGTTAAGATTCTTGACACGGAGCCGCTGCCCGTTATTCCGGCCGCCGACGAAGTCATTGTAGACGAGGAAACAACTTTTACGGACGAAGCCGCAGTGAGCGAGCCGCAGGCGGAAAACAGCTCCACCGAAAATGCAGGGAAGAAAAGAACTGCCGGCTTTATAGTTGTCGCTTCGATTCTTGCTGTCCTTGTTCTTGCTCTCGGCATAATAGCGATAAGAGGAATTATCTACTATAAAGGTACAAAAAATCCCTCCTTCGAAACAACAACCGCAGAAACAACCACTGTCGAGGAATCAACTACCGCTGCCGAAGCTTCGACGACCGAGCCTGAAACGGAAAGCGAAACAACGACAGAAGCCGAAACCACAACGCGCCGTGCTCAGGAAACAACGACTCGCAGGTCGTATCAAGAGAGAACAACGGCACGCGAAAGAAATACACAGGCATCTACCGAACGGGCAACGGACGCACCTACCGAAGCACCGACAGAGCGTGTGACGGATACTCCGACCGAAGCACCGACCGATGCTCCCACACAGGCTCCCACGGAGGCATCAACTTCTGCCGAAAAACCGACAGAAGCAGAGCCTGCCGTTGATAACAGATGATTAAATTCGGTTTTTTTTACTTGCATTTTTTATTTCCGTATGATAGAATAAGTTTAGATTAAAATCCTCAAAAAGGGAGAAAGGCAATATTTTATATATTGATAAGGTGAGTTTATGCTTGATACAATTAAAAATGTTCTTCACAACGCTTTGCCGTATCTTTCCTATACGGTCAATATTATGAACCGCATTCTCTCGGTTATTTCCTCCTTCCTGGGGGTCGAACTGCCGGGTGTTACTACTACCACCACACAGACCTCGGATGAAAATGTATAAATTATCATCTTTTGATTCTTAGAAATGCTGTTAAAATACCGCCCCGAAAATTATCCGGGGCGGTATTCTGTTTATTGAAAGACAGCGAAAAAAACGGTGGTATTCCGCTGAGTAAAAAAGCAAAACGACCGATTTAACGGCAGCAACTGTGTTATTTGAAAACAAATAACAAAAACGGCAGCGAAGTGTTTTTAGGATTTTACGGCATTATAAGACAGAGAATCACAAACTGAACAATTCGCACTTTCTGTAACTACGCAAAAAATAATACCGTTCTACACGGGCTGCCGTAAAAGAATTTTCTTCCACCAAACAGCACCGGTAAAACGGTGTCATTACTTTTTTGCGAATTCAAAACAGCTACAAAATCAGATATACTTTTCTACGAAAGCATCTATCTTCTTCCAGTATATCTCGGGGTGCTTTTCACACGATTCGTCATGACCGGCATCGGGAACATCAAGCTTATCTTTTTCCGCTGTGCAGGCGTCAAAGAGGATATCTCGCATCCAAAACGGAACGAAGATATCTTCCGTACCGTGAACGAAAAGGGTAGGAGTCTTGCTTCTGCCGACAGCTTCAAGGGGACTGCAATCGGTAAAGCTGAAACCGAGGAATGCTTTCGAAAAGCTGTCTGCGGCGTTCAAAAACGGGAAACGGGGCAGATGTGTTATATTGGTTATCTGCTCGCCGAACTCATCGTAGCAGCTCGTATAACCGCAATCCTCAATGGCGCATTTGACATTATCGGGAAGCTCTTCTCCGGTGACAAGCATTGTAGTTGCACCGCCCATCGAGCAGCCCATGACAACGATTTCTGCCTCTGGATCCATGGAAACAATGTAGCTTATCCAATCACAGACATCGTCCTTGTCAAAGTATCCCATAGAGCAGAAGTTATGCTCGCTCAAACGATGTCCTCTCATATACGGCATAAGAACATTGTAGCCTTTTTCATAAAAATGACGACCCTGTTTTGCCATCGATCTCGGGCGTGAGGTATATCCATGGTTGATAACTACCCAAAGATGTGAAGGTTCGGCAGCCTTTATCATTTCGGCATGAATAGTTTTGCCGCTGCGGTTGATGAGCGCCTTGGTTGCAGGCGTATGCGCAATATACCAATCGTCACTCAGACGGTAATCCTCATTGTTTATATAGCGGTGCATATTCGACGGGTCATTCAAAGCCTCTTCGGGGGCTTTGTTAACTGCCGGGCGGGACAGAATTCCCGCACAGAGAATACCGCCGACGCCGTAGTATGCTCCAACACCGATAGCTGCTGTTTTTAATGCTTTCTTTATTATCTTGTTTGCTTTTGCCACAGTAAAAACACCTCAAAAAAGTTATTTCCGACTATCCTGTGTTATTATAGCAGACTTTTAACCGTGTTTCAAGTTTATTTATCTGAATTACTTGATTTTTTTGCCTTTACGGTTTTTAATATATGTAAAATCCCGATTACACCGAGGTTGAGGAAAAAGCTGCCGAGCAGAAGTGAAATAAGGTGATCGGGGAGCTTTTCAACCGTTTTAGATGAGTCAACAAGCGAAACAATAAAATAACAGAATCCGACATTGTTGAAGAATACCGGCATATACGGATGGAGAAGAATAAGCATTGCAATTGCGGCAATAAGCAGTATGCATATAGAAAGGGTATGCGATAAGCCGAGAGCCATAAGCTGCTTGCAGCCCAATACGACGCCGGCAGCCAAAAGAAGTCCGACCGCGCCACCGATAAGAGTGTGCCAAAAGCGCTGCTTTGCCGTGAGTTCTTCCTGCATAAAGAAAATCGTGACGCTGATAAAGAATGCCCAGTTCTCTATCATCAAGGGCGAATCATGGAGATGCGGATGAATAAGCTGGTAGATGATGTTCCAAAGTACGATCCAGAGGAAAACGACAAACAGCGTTGTCATTTTGCCCTTCGGAGGCTTTGAAAAAAATGTCAGTTTGTTGTTGTCTTTGGTCATGTGGTTTTCTCCTTTTGTTGTTTTAACCAAATTTTATACTATGAAAGCCCTTTATGACAACGGACAAGCTGCGACATATTTGTTGTTTCGCCGACACATACATATGAAAATGTTGTTAGTCCGCCAATGTGATGTAAAATTATTTTTAATCATACAAATATATCTTTTTTGATGGATGAGAAAGGAAACAAATATGTTTGGGAAAAAATTGTGCATAAATATCTCGACCGGCTTTTCCGTGCCGATTACAAAACAACCGGAAATAATTAAAAATTCCGGCTTTGACGGCGTGTTTTGGAATCCCTCCGAAATTGAAAATAACGATGAGGTTTTCGAAGCCGTAAAACATGCCGGACTTGAAATTCAGTCTTTTCATGCTCCGTTTGGAAAAACAGCCGATATGTGGCTCGAAAAAGGGGAAGCGGCACAAAGAGCGGAGGCGGAACTGGTTGCGTCTGTGCATACCTGCGCAAAATACGATGTTCCCATCATGGTTTCCCATGTTTATATCGGTTTCAATGAAAAAGAGCACATCCCGACCGATGCCGGGCTGTACAGATATAAGCGGGTTATTGACGAAGCGGCGAAATACGGAATTAAAATTGCCTTCGAAAACACAGAGGGGGAAGAATACCTCGAAGCGCTTCTGAATAATTTCGCGGGGGACGGCACTGTCGGCTTTTGCTGGGACAGCGGTCACGAGATGTGCTACAACGGCTCGCGTGATCTTCTGGCAAAATACGGACGGTATTTGTTTGCTATGCACATTAACGATAATCTCGGAGTAAAAGACCCCGGCGGAAAGATTACATGTCTTGATGATCTGCACCTTTTGCCGTTTGACGGCATTGCAGACTGGCAGTATAACGCCGAAAGGCTCGTGGCTGCAAGCTTTTCCGGTCCGCTTACATTTGAATTGAAAACGAAATCAATTCCCATGAGGCATGAAAACGACCGCTATAATCAAATGAGCGCGGAGCAGTTTTTTGCAGAAGCATATGTGAGAGCCTGCCGCGTCGGTACACTTGTTATCCGCGAAGAACAACGAAGAAAACAGCGATAAAAAAATCCCGGACTTGTCTGCAAAATAAAAGCAGGAAAGTCCGGGAAAAATTGTTTTTATCTTCTTTTAATATTTCGAGTAGTCGCACACCTGCGGAGTTCCGCCTTCTTCACGCGACTTGTCGGCAAGGAAAACGGTAAGGTGTCCGGCAACAGAATTATAGATGGATGTGCAGGAAACAGACTGTTCGCCGGTGCGGACAAAATTAGTAAAATCAGCTATCAGAGCTTCATCACCGCCGCCGTGACCTTCGCCTGCGGCGGTGTCGACCTCCTCATTCATAAAGCCGTCTGGGTGGTCGTTCATAATATGAGAAATTGTAAAACGACCCGATTCGAAATCGCCGAATATTTCTCCCTTTGTGCCGGTTATATGCAGGCTTCTTCCGGAGGAAGCCGTTCCTCCGACCATATTATGAGTACCGGTAGCTCCGTTTTCGAATTCGACAAGAACCGATTGATGATCGACCACATTGTTGTCGCATTTATAAATGCATCTGCCGTAGGGGTTGTTTGTTCTAAGGGATTGCTCCTTCTCTTCGGGCGTTACATCGTTTCTGCCCTCAAATTCTGTCCAGGCGTAAAAAGCCCACCTTTCGGGGTGTCCGAGATACATATCCTTTGCGGAGTAACGGCAGGTGTCAACATACGGGCAATCCAAAAGACATCTCGTGCCTGCGCCTTCGGGTGCGTTTTCGGGTCTGAACTGGAATTTTCCTCCGAAGCTCGAAACTCTTTCGGGCTTAACGGGGAACATCAGCCAAGTCATGATATCAATATCATGGCAGCTTTTTGCAAGGAGCATACTCGTTTTACAGATATCGGAATTTGCCCATTTTCCCCGGACATACGAGGTTGAAAGATGATGGTAGCTGACATTTTCGACCGTCTGAATATTGATAATGTCACCGATTTCTCCGTTTATAAGGCGTTTTTTGATTTCAAGATAGAAGGCTGCATAGCGTAAAACATGGCAAACCATAACCTTGTTACCGTTTTTACGGACGATCGCCAACAGCTTCTGCATCTCCTCCGCCGAGCAGGCAAAGGGTTTTTCGAGAAGCATATCATACCCTTTTTCGAGCAGGGGAGCAGCTGTTTCGAAATGCTGATGATCCATCGTCCCGTTGATTATTGTATCGGCAAGCTTCGGCTGCTTTGCAAGTTCTTCGGCTGAGGAAAAGCAAAACTCCTTCGAAAATCCGAACTTTTCCGCCGCTGCGGCGCACCGCTCGGTGTTCGGGTCGGCTATTCCGACAATTTTAAGCGCTTCAGGGTGTGAAAGCGAGTAGTCAGCGTAAATAAATGAGCGATGTCCTCCGCCTACTATAACGGCGGTAACCGGTTTTGTGTCCATTGTGTTTCTATCTCCTGAGTTATCTTTGCGGCGTTTATCAACCGCTGTTTTTTATTCTTTAATTTTCTGATCTTTGTAAATTCTGATTTTCTCGGCTTTTTCGGCAACACGCATAAAAGCACCGACGATATTTGAGGCGGTTCTCTGTCCTGCGGACACGGCTTCCTCGTAGTGATCCTTCGCAAATACGCTGCCGAAATCATTATCGGGGACAATATAACCTATCGCGTCATTGCAAAGACCGATAACTGTAAGGTGTACTTTTACGGCACTGCGCATTGAGGGGTACTTCCATTCTGTCCCGCAGTACGCCTTATCGCTTCCGTAAGCTCCGCCCACAAGCAGCTCGGGGCAAAGCTCCCCGGGAATAAGGGCGAATTTAAGCTCTGAGCCGAATTCCGCAAGACCTACCTCCGTTCCGAAATAAAGGTCGTAGTTCTTGCTGTCCTCCTCGTTGTCCATGCAGACTTTTGCAAGCGAATTATTTACAAGACGCATTTTTGCGCCAAGCTCCAAAATCTTGTTATCGGAGGGGACGAAGGTTTCGCAGAGCGTAACATTGAGCATAGGCTCGATCTCTTTTGCGGGTTTCTTTAATGTTTCAAGAACGAGCTTGCCGAGTACCCGTCCGTAGGCTTCGATTCCGCCGTGGCGGCTGAGTCCCTCCGGAATGTGTTTACCTCTGTCGGTCGCAACAGCGGCTTCCGCGCCCTGGAAAAACATTGCGTTATACCCGTTCTTTTCGAGTTCGGCGCAAATGTAGTACGGGAAGTCCGCGCTTACCTCGCGCTGGCGTCCGCCGTAACAGGTCGGGTGTGCGGCAAAAAATACGGCAGCCGTTTCAGAGGAAACGTTGTCGGGAGTAAAGCGCATTACTGTCATTTTGTCGTCAATTATGTAGGGTGGACGCTTGTCGTGAACATAATCGGAAATATCAACAAGCGAGAAATAAAGCCGTCCTGCCTGCATTTCATCGACAGCTTTTGCGATCGTCTTTGCTGCGGTGTCGAACAGGTATTCCATGAATTCCTTGTTCTTGCCGGAAACTGTATCTTCGTCGCGCCCGTCGGCAATTGCTTTTTTGTTGATTTTTATCGCGTCGGTGAGTTTTCCCCACATTCCCTGTGTATCGACACCGGAGTGGCAATGAGTTGCACTTATATTTATCGAAACAATGTTTTTTTCTGCAATAAGCGGTTTGAGAAGTGTGCGAATGCGGCGTATATCCGTATTTGAAATACCGATGCAGTCAATAACGGCAAAAACATTGATTCCGCGTCCGCTTCCATCGTCAAAAGCGGCAGCGCGTACAAGCTGGTCGTTTATAAATCCCGAAACAGTATTGGGCGGATACGCGAGATAGCCGCCTACATACAATTCACCGCTGACTTTTTCGGGAATTATACTGTGTTTGGCAAACCCCATTTGCCACTTGGCTCCGTCTGCGGGGGCGTTAAGAAAATATCCGCTGCCTTCGAGAAAACCGTCGTACTCATAGCGGTTAAGGTACGGTATCATGTTGTCGGGAACCTTGTCCGCAATACCGCCTACGATTTTTTGGACAAGTCTGTCGCCCTTATCGATAAGCTCTCTTTTCTTCTTTTGGTCGGAAAGAGTATTTTTTATTTTGTTCTTTGCGGCAAAAAAGCCTGCCGTTCCCATTGCAGAAATTGCAAAGGGGATAACAATTTTCTTTTTCATTGCCGATCCTCCCCGTATGGTCTTTTTGTGATTCTGAATTCGCCGAACTTAAAGCCCTCGTGCGGCTCGGTTATTTCAAGGTCAAGGCAGCCATTTTCGAAGCACTCCGCAGGCAGACGGTACATTATTGCCGTATAGCCGTCCGGCAGCATTTCATCCGTGTATACTTTGTTTACCGTACCGCCGAACCTGTCGCCGCTATAAACTGTAATGCCGTTTGCCTTTATTTCGAATTCGCATTTTTCGTCCGGAACGGAGTTTTCGTAAGATATCATCAGACAGTAGTCTGTATTGTACGAGAAGCCGCCCTGTGACGCATGAAATGAGAAGTGGTCGTAGAGCTTAAAAAGAGCAGTCGGAAGCGTTCCGTTATTCCTGTTCGGACGGTCTGCCTGGGTGTCGATATAGAATTCGCCGTACTGCTTTTCACCGAGAGAAGCAAGACCGTTCAGGGCAACCGAAAAGTAGAATTCATCGTGTTGAACCTTATTCCTTTCGAGTGCTCTCATCATACAGTCACGCGCGTGTGCGCCGTCCGTTTTTTCTGCGCAGTCGAGCTTATAAAGAAGCCACTGCCTGTCCGACACGGGAAGGTCAACTGTATCGAGAACAGCGCCCCGTTCCCAACCGTCGGCGTGAAAACGGACTGTTCCGAGCTGTATTCCTATAAGCTCAAACAGTTTTTCGGCTGTTGCTTCAATGTCCTGCCTTATTTTTGCTATCTCGTAGGAATAAGGGGAGGAGAGTACCTCCCGTGCTTTTTTCAGTTCACCCCGTTTTATAAAGGCGGCTGAGCTTTTTATTGCTTTTCTGTCGTCTAAAACCCGGAACTTTACATAGGCGTCCGTTTTTGCCCTGAAAAGGCACAGAAGAAAGCGCCAGTTATCGCTTAGAGTAGGATAGTCTTTTTTTAATTCTTCAAAAATACGAAGTGTGTTGTCGATCTGAGGATTGGTTTCGGGAGCGCCTTCCCAGTTCTTTTCAAGCCCGAAAATGCCGTCGGCAGCTTTTTTTGTGTCCGTACCGTAAAAGTACAGACGGGCGTAATCCTCTACTGTTTCGTAAATATCGCAGTCGGGATCCCATTCAAGCGCACACCACACGGCTTTGTTCAAGTCGTCGTTAACACCCTCGGAATATGTGACCGAGCCGACGGTATACCGGGACGAAAGGCGGTGCAAAAGTGCATATTCAACGGGTCTGGGGTTTGCGGATTCCCGTCCGTTAGCGGCAGCAAGCGCGTAATTCCAGTCATCGCGGTCGAAGTGGACGGGATGTTCGCAGCGCAGGTTATGCGTTATATCCGGGTAAAACCGTATTCCGTATCGTTCGGGTGTTTTTCTGCGAAGTTCATTTATCGGAAATGCATGGTTCGGCCCCGTGATTATTCCGTCAATACTGTCCTCGGCGGAATCGAGTTCTTCAACAAAAGAATCACCCCACCCGGAAATTGAATGCGGAGCCTGTGCGGATGGCCACATTTGTGCGTTCGGGTGATATTCATTCAGGATTTCTTTGAATACTTTGCAGCGGCTGAAAAGCTCATGTGCCGGAAGTGAGCCTGGGTCGCCGCCCGGCGGAAAGACAGCGTCTATCCGCTTCGTTGCAGAAAAAACTTTACGGCGGTGCTCTGCGGCATCATCGACATTGTCCTCTGAATTTGGAAACCACAGAGACACATCGAGGTCAAACTCATCCGCAGTGCGGGACGCAGCCGACAGCATTTCACCGGCTGTCATTTGCATAAGCTCGTTTCTTTTTTTGCTTCCGATTGAGGGCGGAATATGCTCCACCGTGTTCGCACCGAAATACATCATATCAAGATAAGCTCGTTTATAGTCCTCCGGCGTCCATGCATCGTATGTATTCGACAGCGGACGATATCCGAGCTGGTGTCCGCGTATTTTTTTATCGGGGGTGTGATTGCCGGTTATATCGTTGGCAAGCGTTATGTTGTCGCCGTTATACTCCGTTTTTCTTAAAAACAGCCCGATGGCGAAAATAAAACCTCTTATGCCGGAGGCATAAAAACAAAAACCGCTGTCATTTTCCTCTATCTCAAAACTGTCTTTTGAGTCGATATCTTTTTTTTCGCAAAAAGATATGCACGGGGAAACGGCGCGGTCATTTATTGACGGAGCTTTACCGGTACGCTGCAATATTTCGGCTGCAAATATCCCGGCGGCCTTTTTTTCGGCTTTGCTTGAAGCGCAAATTGAAATATTGCTCATATTTGTTCTCATAGTATTCACCCCGTTATTGTACAGCTTATTATATTATATATATTGAAGATTTTATGTCAAGGCAAACTATATTTTTTTGTTTTTACAGACGAACAAAAAACTGTGTGTACAGGATAAAAAGCAGCTTTTTTTATCGGTATATTGTCCAAACTCAGCCTTCTTTGTATGTGCAATTCGCCAAAAATCAAAAAAATGGGAGCAAAACGGTTTTTGCGGTTGATTTTTACTCGCATACGCGTTATAATGAACATGAAAAATATCATTTTCGGAGGCATTCGCTATGAAAAAAATAATTGCCGTTTTCCTTGCAGCGCTTGTTGTTTTCTCAACCACATCAGTCGCGATCGCAGCAGATGAGCCTGCCGGCGATGTCGCTACAACGGTTACAACGATTAAAGAAGAAAATACTACGCGTAACATTAAGAACAAAGACGGACTCGTTGTTCCATTAAATTTCGAACAGCTTAAAATGTCTGTCGTTTTCAAGATTTTTGAAAAGATATTCAAGTTCATTCTCAATCTTTTTGGCGGCGGAAATTCCGGTGATATCGACCAGGAGGGTGCGACAGCGGTAGAAGACGCAGGTAAGTGGCTCGATGAGATATTCTCCGAGGTCGAGTCCAATCTCAACAAGAATAATAATTGATTTTATCCTGATTCTTCGTCAGATTTCGTCAGAGGTTGAGCCGGCTTTTCAGCCGGCTCAATTTTTGTTAAAATTGTTTTTTTTGACGAAATCACCCAACATGAGGCTTCGCTGCCGGACGCGCAAAAGCGTATACTTTGTGCTGAAAAAGTATCGGCGAAAAGTGATCCGAGCAAAAAAAGACTGAACTTCACAACACATTTGTCTTTAATGAATGATGTGAAGAACAGTCTTTTTTTGTTCTCTTTGTTGGAGTTGACGGGCTGAATACGGCAGTCCTACGGTCATCGCAAATGTTTTAGTTGTGTCGGTCGAACTTATCGCCGCGGTAATGCGGAATGTTATCGTAGACATTGTCGAGCGAATCCGTAAAAACAGCGTCGTCATCAATATTTTCGGCAGGGGTCGGAACGAACTCGGCACTGTTTGCATGAAAGCCGTTTCCTGCTAAATGCTTGTCGGGAGTGTTTGAACCCCATCTTACTTTTCGTTTGCTCATATTATCATCACCGATAATAAGTATGAGCAGAACGAAATGTTTTATTCAGCCAAAATTCTTATAACCCGAAAAGTGTCCGAGCATTGTCCGCTGCAATATTGATTATGTTTTGTGCCGTGTCGTTTCTCACGGCGGCTATAACCTCGGCAGCGTAGGGAATAAGCGAAGAATCGTTTCGCTTGCCCCTGAACGGCACGGGTGCCATATACGGACAGTCCGTTTCAAGCAGCAGTCTGTCTGACGGGACAACAGCGGCAACTTCAAGCGGTCGGCGCGCATTCTTGAAGGTGACAGCGCCGCCGAGTCCGATATACATTCCGAGTGCGACGACTTCCTTTGCGGTTTCCGCGCTGCCTGAAAAACAGTGTTGAACGCCTTTCGGTCTGTATTTTTTCAGCAGTTCAAGCGTATCCGCATGGGCTTCGCGGTCGTGTATGATAACGGGCAGATCGTATTCTTTTGCTATGCTCAGCTGTTTTTCAAAAAACAAGAGCTGACGGGCACGATTTTCCGGTGAATAGTGGTAATCAAGCCCAATTTCTCCAATAGCAACGCATTTTTTGTGCATTAAAAGAGGAATAAGCGCGTCGATGTCCGATTCTCCCTGCTCTTCGCAATCCTCCGGGTGGATGCCCGCCGCGAAATAAGCAAAATCATATTTTTCGGCAAGCTCACGGCAAGCGGCTGATGAAAGAAGTGTCGTACCGCAGTTTATTACACCCGAAACACCCTTATTCGGCAGAGAGGACAAGACCTCATCTCTGTCTGTGTCAAAGCTCTCGTCATTATAATGAGCGTGTGTATCAAAAATATTTTCGTACATTTTTTCAGCAGAGCTTAGCACCGGCGGGAATCGAGTCGTCGACAAGAAGAAGATGAAGTTTTTCTTCACCGTTTTCTTTGTGAACGGCGGAAATAAGCATTCCGCAGGAGGGAATACCCATCATCTTTCTCGGGGGAAGATTGAGTATAGCCACCGCTGTTTTTCCTATAAGCTGTTCGGGTTCGTAGTATTTATGAATTCCGGAGAGAATAACACGGTCAGTGCCGCTGCCGTCGTCAAGCGTGAATTTAAGAAGCTTGTCGCTCTTTTTCACGGCTTCGCACGCCTTGATTTTTACCGCGCGCATATCCGATTTGCAGAATGTATTAAAGTCAACATTTTCTTCGCTCAGCGGTTCGGTTTCAACGATATTGCCCATAGCCTTCTTTCTCTGTTCTGCCTGAATGGCATTGAGCTCTTCAATGGCTTTTTCGGCATCGATACGGGGGAAGAGTGCTTCGCCCATCTTTACCGTAACGGCAGTGTTCAGCGTACCCCACTTACCGGCGCTTTCCCATGTTCTGCCGCTTTCATCGGCACCGATACGGTCGAATATCGTATTTGCGGTATCGGGCATAAACGGAGTAAGCAGCACCGCACAAATTCTGATGGTTTCGAGAATGTTGTACATGACCGCAGCAAGGCGCGCCTTGTTCGCTTCGTCCTTTGCGAGTACCCACGGGATATTTTCGTCAATGTATTTGTTTGCCCTGTCAATGACTGCAAAAATGTCCTCGAGCGCCTTTTGGAATCTGAAATGCTCCATGTCGTCCTCGTATTTATCTCTGAGTGCCGACGCGGTGTTTATAAGATCGGAATCCGCTTCCGTAACGCTCTTTTCCTCGGGAAGCGTGCCGCTGAAATATTTGTCGACCATTGAAACGGTACGGGAAACAATGTTGCCGAGGTCGTTTGCAAGGTCTTTATTGATGGTATTTATGAGCAGCTCGTTTGAGAAGTTGCCGTCCGAACCGAACGGGAAAGTACGGAGAAGGAAGAAGCGAAGTGCGTCTACGCCGAACTTTTCCGCAAGAACATACGGGTCAACGACATTGCCTTTTGATTTGGACATTTTACCGCCGTCCATTACAAGCCAACCGTGACCGAACACATGCTTCGGTAAAGGCATCTCCATGCTCATGAGCATTGCGGGCCATATGATGGAGTGGAAACGAACGATCTCTTTTCCGACAAAATGGACATCGGCAGGCCAATATTTTTCATAGTCGTGATACTTATCATTCATAAAACCGAGTGCCGTTGTGTAGTTGAACAACGCGTCAACCCAGACATATACGACATGGCCGGGGTCAAAATCGACCGGAATACCCCACTTGAAACTCGTACGGCTTACGCACAGGTCGTCAAGTCCGGGCTTTATGAAGTTGTTGACCATTTCGTTTACACGGCTTTTCGGTTGAAGATAATCCGTGTTTTCGAGAAGATATTGAACTCTGTCGGCGTATTTACTTAAACGGAAGAAATATGCTTCCTCCTCAGCGTCATGGACTTCGCGTCCGCAGTCGGGGCATTTGCCGTTGACAAGCTGGCTTTCCGTCCAAAAAGACTCGCAGGGAGTGCAGTACTTGCCCTTATATGAGCCTTTGTAGATATCGCCCTTTTCATACATCTTTCTGAATATTTTCTGAATTGCTTCACAGTGATAGTCATCGGTCGTACGAATAAAACGGTCGTTTGAAATATTCATGAGTTTCCACAGGTCAAGAACGCCCTTTTCGCCCTCAACAATTCTGTCGAGAAATTCCTTTGGGGTAACTCCGGCCTCTTTTGCCTTGTTTTCGATTTTCTGACCGTGTTCGTCCGTTCCCGTAAGGAACATAACATCATATCCGGTAAGCCGTTTATAGCGCGCCATTGCATCGGTGGCAACGGTACAGTAGGTATGACCTATGTGCAGCTTGTCCGAGGGATAATATATCGGAGTGGTAATATAGAATTTCTTTCTATCCATTGCGTTTTCCTCCATCTTTTGTTTATTTTTATATATTACATCAGATGTTTTGTTTTGTCAATCCCGGACAATTCGGGGGGAAAACCGTTTTGTGCTTTACTTTTTCTCTTTAATGTGCTAAAATGGTAAACGAATTCCAAGAAGAAAGAAGGCTTTTCTTTGGATAGCAAAATAAAGAGCGGCAACACTGATTTTTTGTTTGAATGTATTCTTTCACTGAAATCAAAAGAGGAGTGCTACGCTTTTTTTGAGGATCTTTGCACCATTCCGGAAATCAAAGCCATGTCACAGCGTGTTGAAGTCGCAAAGCTCCTGTACGAAAAGAACGTATATAATGAAATCGTGGAGGCGACCGGTGCTTCGACCGCGACTATCAGCCGTGTGAACCGCGCGCTTGCCTACGGCAGCGAAGGATATGAATCGGTCTTCAAGAAGGTGCTTGAATAATGTCTTACGATGAAGCATTTGCATCTGTCTACGATGCGTTTACGAAAAATATTGATTATTGCGCCGAAGCCGAATTCATAATGACCGTTATGCAAAACGCCGGCGTTACGGGCAACACCATACTTGATGTCGCGTGCGGGACAGGAACACTTGCCGAAATGCTTCTCGAACGGGGAAACGAAGTCATTTGCGTCGATATTTCGCAGGAGATGCTCGGCAAAGCAAGGGATAAGCTCTGCCGATACGGCGACAGAGTTCTGCTTTTATGTCAGGATATGTGTGAACTTGACCTGTTTGGAACGGTGGATTGTGCCGTGTGTATGCTTGATTCCATTAACCATTTGAACGGAATTGACGAAGTGAAGAAAGCATTCGAACGAATATTTTTGTTTTTGGAACCCGGCGGAGTGTTTATTTTCGATGTTAACACAATTTAT
Organism: Clostridiaceae bacterium; assembly: GCA_016297645.1. GTDB lineage: Bacteria > Bacillota > Clostridia > Oscillospirales > Acutalibacteraceae > RUG806. The sequence goes on along the minus strand of JAEDGF010000004.1, from coordinate 13,317 downwards.
AAACACCGTGAGATTCTCGGAAACAACACCTTCGTTTATGAAAGTGCCGACTCATTTTTCGTTTGGCAAAACGACCTTTGCCCCGACGGCAAAACGGTTGATATGTACATTGATATTTTCAGACGCTGCAAAAACGGCACATACACGCGTGAAAGTGATGATATAACCGAAACGGCTTACGACATAGGTACAATTCGTACGCTTTTGGAGAGCGTCGGTTTTGAAAAAACGGAAGTTTATTCCGAGGACGGCGAAAAAACAATAAAACCGGACGAGCAGCGTCTGCGTTTTACTGCGGTGAAGCCGATGTCATATAAGGAGAGAATGCAAAATGGGTAAAACAGTACGCTATTTATCGACGGACGGAAGCGTTGTCGCTCTGGTTTCCGATACAACGGATATTTGCGAAACAGCGCGTAAGTATCAGAATTCATCTAAGGTATGTACGGCAGCGCTCGGCAGAACTCTTACCGCTGTCGGACTTATGGGCGTATGCATGAAGAACAGCGACGATTCCGTCACGGTACGCATAAACGGAGGCGGTCCCGCCGGTTCGATTATAGCGGTTTCCGATTCGCACGGCAATGTCCGCGGATATGTCATGGACCCTCATGTTGAGCTTCCGCTGAACGCAAAGGGTAAGCTCGATGTCGGCGGCGCGGTAGGGAAGGACGGTTTTATTACTGTCATAAAGGATGTCGGGCTTAAAGAACCCTCCGTCGGTCAAGTACCGCTTGTTTCGGGCGAAATCGCCGAGGATGTCACATCTTACTATGCCGTCAGCGAGCAGATACCGTCCGTATGTGCGCTCGGCGTGCTGGTAAATCCGGATCTTTCCGTTGCAGTTGCCGGAGGTTTCCTTATCCAGCTTCTTCCGACAGCTGACGATGATGTCATAACAAAGGTTGAAAACGGGCTCAAAGGCATCGATTCGGTTACAAAAATGATGTCGGACGGGCTTTCCGCCGAACAGATCTGCCGCAGGATTCTTCCCGAGTTTGAGATGGAGGTCCTCGACGAGTACGACACAGCATACAAGTGCAACTGTTCGCTTGAAAGAGTCGAAAAAGCGCTTATAAGCACCGGCAAAGAGGCGCTTGAAGAAATGGCTCGGGATGAGGTGACGGAGGTACAGTGCCATTTTTGTCCCAAAGTTTATAAGTTCACCTCGGACGATATTAAAAAGCTTTTAAAATACGCCTGTTCCGGCAGTCCGGACGAAAAATAAGCCGTAATTACCGCAACACTCGTGCAGCAAACGCTGCAATGGTGTCGGAATCTGCTTTTGATATGCAGACGGCGCTTTTTCACGGTCGAGAATTTGAATATGCCGTTTACAACGCAGTTTGCTGCACTTATCCGCCTGAAAAACACGATTTTTACGGAAATCTTCAATATCTTTAATTTATTTGTTGAATATCTCTTGCTTTTTCTGCGGACAACCTGTATAATACTTACATTATGTTTTTGGAGGATAATAAAATGATATTTAACCTGCTTGCCACCGAAACCGCTGCGAAGAGCACAAGCTCGTTTTCCATGATTATCATGCTTGTTGTTATGGTCGCCCTTATGTATTTCGTCATGATCAGACCTCAGAAGAAAAAACAGGCTGAGGAACAGAAGCTCCGTGACTCCGTTCAGATCGGCGACGAGATCACAACTATCGGCGGTATCAGCGGCAGAATTGTTACCGTAAAGGAAGATTCGGTCGTTATTGAAACCGGTGCCGACAGAACAAAGATCAAGTTTATGCGTTGGGCGATTCAGACAAACGATACCGCAAACGCTCGTATGGCTGAAGAAAAGGCTGCTCTCGAAGCTGCTAAAAAAGCCGAGAAGGATGAAAAAAAGGCGGGCAAAAGACGCTCCAAAAAAGACGGAGAAGCCGAATAATTCATCTGTTAATCCCAGCATTTTTTAAAGACTGCCGTAAGGCGGTCTTTTTTTGTTTACGCCGGCATAACTATTAACCGGACAAACAACATAGGAAAGGGTGTTTAAATGAAAAAACACAAACAAAGACCTTGGGTGGCTCTCGTGCTCAATCTACTGATATGCTTAATCCTGTTCGTTTCGTCGGTCATGGTGCTGGCTTATGCTATGACGAAAAACGATATGCCGGTAACAGCGTACCGAACGGCGTACATTGTGATCTGCGCGGCGGTAACACTCATTGCGTCATTCATAAATGCAAAAAGAATGAAACTCAATCCGTTCATTCTTATCGCAATTTCCGCTTTATTCTTTACGGCAGTCGCTGTTGTTCCCGTATTGGCGGTTTCCGGAAATAAAACGGGCTTGTCTGTACTTTTTATACCGGCTGCGTCGATAGTTTCCGCCTTTATAGGAACCGTTATCGGTAAAAAAATATAAAAGAAAAGGTTTTTGAGAATGAAAAGACTAATGATATATTCAAAAAGAAAACTGCCCTTTGTGTCGGGCGGAAAGTATATAATAAAACAAAACGGCGTTCTCATTATGCTTTTCACCGTTTTTGTATGCGGTCTGATAACCGGTATATCCCTTTATTTCGGTGCAGACAGAGAACGGGAGCTTATTTCGCTTTTTACCGAGCGTTTGATTTCAAAGGATCCTCTGCCGTACTTTGCGTCGGAATTACTTCTCAATTTTATTATACTGGCAATAATAATGATATCGGGAGTAGGTGCGGCAGGTTTTCCGTTTATTGCGGCGATGCCCTTCGTTAAGGGGCTTCTTAACGGTATACTTTCAGCGTTTCTCATAGGCAGCTTCTCCACAAAAGGGTTCGGCTACCATGCGTTGATGATAGTGCCGGGGGGAGCGCTGTGTGTTTCGGCAATGCTGTTTTTGTGCGAATACTGTTTTTCTGTATCGGGCAAGGTGTTTAAGTGCACTTTTACGGAGAATCGCGAGGGTGTTAACGGCGCAAGGCTGCTTGCGGTGTACGGAATAGCACTCGCGGCGGCAATTCTCTCCTGTGCGGTATCACTTCTGTTCAGACTGATTTTCGGCGGGATTTTCAAATTATTCTGAAAGGTGCAAGCGCAGTATAAGATACACACCAAAGAAAAGCCGGAGAGCTTTCGTTATACGAAGCACTCCGGCTTTTTAAGTATTATGTTCGCCGTCAGGTATTTGCGGCGGCAGCTGACCTTTCGGCTGCCGTTTCCGCTAAGATGCGGGCGTTAATATTGTTTTTTCCCTTGTGGTTATACGGTATAATGCACAGAATAATATACATTGCAAAGCCGCCTATAAAATTCAAAACGATATCGCCCATAGTATCCATGAGAGCGAATCGGCTTATGTCGCCGACAGGGAAAAGGTTGAAAATTTTCGAGGGGTCGTTTCCGGCGGCTTTAAGAGCAAGCTCGTAGCTCCAATGCTGGGCATCTCCGCCGAAATAAGTATCGTATGTAAATTCAAAGACCTCCCACGCACTTGAAAGGATAAAACCGAAACCGACCGCACAAAGGTTTGCTATCTGGTGCGGACAGGTTTTCTTGAATTTAAGCTGAGTTGCGCACACATATTCATAGCCGATGTAGACAGCCTCGGCAGTTCCGAATGCGTGCAGAATCTTGTCGTAACCCGGTACGGCGTAGTACAAATTAAGATATGCGCCGCCGAAAGAGCCGAGAAGAAAACCGAGTGCGGTAATATTCTGAAAACGGGGAGACATCAGTTTTAAGCGGTTGTTGCCGGGCAGAAGGAGTATGATTTCATACGCAAACATTCCTACGAGATTCGCCAAAATCTGTATCGGCGGATTGCTTGCGGTATAGCCGCTGCCGCCGAGCAGGGTATCAAAAAACGCATAAATCATAAGACCGCGCAGAATCCACCAATAAATCAATTCCGATTTCCTGCATTGTGTAAAAATAGTGTTAAAGTATTTTTTTATACGATTTTTCATCAAAAATCCTCCGCTTTTAAGTAAACTCATTATAAACTATTGTGTGATAGTAATATTTCTATAAAAGAAATAAAAGATTAACATTTAATAAAGAAACACTAAACTGTCTGTCACAAGCCGTTACTTACCGATTGATTTAATCCGATTTTTATGATAAACTGTAAAAGTATTACTTTTCGGGGGTTATTTAAATGGCTTTTAACACAGTTATGCGAATGATGGTATGCAGCGATATTCATATAAAAGAAGATTGTCCCGTTGAACCCGAGCGGTTCGAAAAGGGACTTAAAGACGCGTATCTTTTTGCGGAGAAATGCGATTATCCGTTTCTTGACGCGGTTTTCACTGTCGGCGATTTTGCCAACCGAGGGACTGAGGAGCAGATGCGCATTTGCAAATCATTTCTTGACAAGGGGCTTAAAAAGGGAACGGTGTCTGTTCTCTCAATGGCAAGTCATGAATATATGCACGACGGATATGAAGGCGCACTTCAAAGATTTGATGAAATTTTCGGTCAAGTTCCCGATATGCACACCGTAATAAAGGGTTTTCATTGTATTTCCGTCACGACCGAAAAAGGATGTTCGATTGGAGAGGAAAAACAGAAATGGCTTTCGAACGAATTAAAAAAAGCTGCCGCCGACTCGGAAAACAAGCCTATTTTTGTTTTTCAGCACCCGCATATCAGCGGCACGGTTTACGGCAGCGCAAACTGGGGCGACGATGATATTTATTCGATACTGATGGACTATCCTCAGGTCATAGATTTTTCAGGACATTCCCATGCCCCCGTAAATGACCCCAGAAGCGTTCATCAAAAGCATTTCACCTGTTTCGGTACGGGCTCGCTTTCGTATTTTGAGCTTGACGAATTCGATTTTATACACGGTACGATTCCGCCCGACAAAGGACAGTGCGCACAGTTTCTTATTGTTGAGGTGTCAGACAGGGGGGCAGTGCGTGTTAAGCCGTACGATATTTTAAGCGGTAAGTTTTTTGACGACGGCGCTGTTATCAACACACCGTGGAATCCTGATTCTTTCGTATACACCTCCGCGCGTTATCTTGCTCCCGAAAAACCCTATTTTGAAGAAAATACTGTTGTAAAGATTGTTGTTTCGGATAACCGCGCAGCGGTATCCTTTGAAGCCGCAAAGTCGCCGTCGGAGAGGATAAATGCCTATAAGCTTGTTTTGAAAAATATAGAAACCGGCAGAATACTCCGTCAGGTTCGTTTTACATCCGAATATTATCTCTATGATATGCCGCAAGAATACAGCTTTACATTTGATGATGTGTGTAAAGGAAAATATCTTGTCGGGATAACGGCGGAGGGATTTTGGAACAACTGTTCATCTCCGTTAACAAAAGAGTTTGAGGTGAGATAAATGACCCAAAAGCTCTACTATAAAGACAGCTATATTAAAGAATTTACCGGATGCGTACTCTCGGTAACCGTAAAAAACGGTGTGTACAGTGTCGAACTTGACAGAACTGCATTTTTTCCCGATGGCGGCGGTCAGCCAAGCGACACCGGTGTTATCGGCGGCGCAGCTGTCGGTCATGTTGAAGAAATCGACGGTATAATCATGCACCGTTTAACGGAACAGCCCTCTTTCGCTGTCGGCGATGAAGTGAGCTGTGCAATAGATTGGGACAAGCGCTTCGCAAGAATGCAGGCTCACAGCGGCGAACATCTCGTGTCCGGTATAGCTCACAATCTGTTCGGGTGCGGCAATGTCGGCTTTCATATGGACGATACCTTAATGACCGTTGATTTTGACAAATATCTTTCAAAAGAGCAATTGATGCAAATAGAAGTAGCAGCAAACCGCGCCGTTTATGAGAATGCCAAAATCAATTGCTTCTTTGCAGCCGAGAAAAATTACGACAAACCGTACAGAAGTAAACTCGATAATATACAGAATCCGAGAATCGTTGAAATCGAAGGCTACGACGCGTGTGCCTGCTGCGCACCGCATTTAAGCCGAACCGGCGAAATCGGAATAATCAAGATCCTTTCGTCTGCAAGTCATCGCGGAGGAGTGAGGATAACTCTCATATGCGGAATTACGGCATACAAAGAACTTGCGGACAGATATAACGATATACTTACTTTGTCCGATATGCTCTGTGCACCGCACGACAGTGTTCCCGAGGTGTTAAGCTCATTTCTTTACAAGTTTAATGAGATGAAAAGGTCAGAGGCTTTACATAAGAGTGAACGACTCAATTCTATTGCGGACAGCACACCGGTAACAGACGGGAATATCTGTCTTTTTGTTGATGATGCAGGAGCTGACGATATCAGAAAGCTCTCCGTTCGGCTGAAAGACAAATGTAAAGGTTTTTGTATCGTATTAAGCGGTTCGGAAAACGACGGCTACGCTTACGCCGTTACTTCGCCGTGTGTTAAGCTTCGTCCGTACGCCGCAGAATTCAATTCGGCACTGTCGGGACGCGGCGGCGGTAAGGACGATATGCTGCAAGGGCATTTTAACGAAAAAAAACAGAAAATATCAGACTATTTTAATTCAAGGAGTATCGAATAATATGAGAATGCGAAAGAAAAAGCACTTGGAACAAAAGTTGTCCGAGTGCGTTAATCTCTTGGATATGCCTCCCGTTTCCGAGGATATGCGAGAAGCCGTCAAAAAGAAGGAATATATCGACCTGCAATCATTTTTTCACCGCGATGCCCCCGTATATTTGGAAATCGGCTGCGGAAAAGGGCAGTTTATCTGCGAGGAGGCAAAAAGAAACCCCAATATTGATTTTGTCGCCGTCGAGGTAAACCGCAGCGTTATCTGCATGGCGTGTCAGAAGGCATTAAGTGAAGGCATTAAAAATATACTTTTCGTTCATTGCAACGCAAAAATACTTCAAAAATATCTTCGTCCGGCAAGTGTCGGGAGAATATATCTCAACTTCTCATGCCCGTTCCCGAAGAAATCCTATGCGAATAAGCGGTTGACAAACATAGCTTTTCTCGAAGTATATAAAGACATTCTTGCTCCCGGTGCGGAGATATTCCAAAAAACGGACAATATGCATTTCTTTGAATACTCGATCGAGCAGTTTTCGGAAGCAGGTTTTGTAATGAAAAATATTTCCCTCGACCTGCACAACAGCGATTTCGAGGGAAATATTGTAACCGAGTATGAGAAAAAATTCTCCGACCAAGGGTTCAGGATATATCGTCTTGAAGCGTATCTTCCCGTTCGGTCGGACGGAAAATAAATACCGTTACGGATTTTGTCCGCTTTTATTTAGACTATCTGAACAAGATAAAATTTCAGGTACTGTGTTTCCGGGACTGTCAGCAGCACCGGGTGGTCGCACGACTGCTGCCTGTACTCGGCGATCCTGACCGAAACACCGGCATCATGTGCTGCGTCGGCAAGCATTTTGCGAAACAGTGCGTCCGTCATAAAATGCGAGCATGAGCAGGTTGCAAGCCAGCCGCCACGCGGCAGAAGGCGCATTGCTTTCAAATTTATCTCTTTGTAGCCGTTGTATGCGGCAGTCACGGTTGAGCGGCTTTTGGTAAATGCCGGAGGGTCAAGAATTATATAGTTATATGTTCTGTCTTTTTCATTGTAAAGACGGGTCAGAAGCTCGAAAACATCCTCACACAGAAAATCGACATTGTCAAAACCGTTTAATTCGCAGTTTCTCTCGGATTCGCGTATCGCTTCATGGGAGATATCAACGGCAGTAACCCTCTCGGCCCCGGCTTTTGCGCAGTTGAACGCGAATGCACCCGTGTGCGTAAAGCAATCGAGGACGGTTTTGCCCTTCGCGACGGAGGCGGCGCACAGGCGATTAAATCTCTGGTCGAGGAAAAAGCCGGTTTTCTGTCCTTTTATGTAATCCACTACATATTTTATACCGTTTTCGCTTATGGTTATTTCGGAAGAAGGGGAGTCTTTTTCCGTTAAAAGTCCTTCGTATTCATAATATCCCTTGGAGAGTTCAAGTCCCTCCTTTGCCCGTACGGCAACATCGTTTCTCTCGTACAAAACTGTAATTTTTTCACCGTTTCTGCGCAGGGTATCGATGAGAGCGGAAAACAGCATATCCTTTCTCTTTTCAATGCCGAGCGACATTATCTGCGTCACAAGACAGGAGCCGAATTTGTCCACGATAAGACCGGGAAGAAAATCGGAATCGCCGAAAACAAGCCGGCAGCAATCGATGTTGCCGCCAAGACAGCTTTTTCTGTATTCGACGGCGTAACCGAATCTTCTTTCGAAAAACGACCTGTCGAATGTGTCATTTGCATTTGTTGAAATGATCCTGACGGTTATTTTTGAAACGGAATTAAAAAATCCCGAACCGAGAAATCTGTTTTTGGATGAAAATACATCAACGATTTCTCCGCCTTCAATTGCGTCATCCGTGAAGGTTATTTCTTCACCGTATACCCATGGATGTCCGTTTCTTATCGATTGCTCCGCTTTCTTGTTAACAACAACCTTTTTTAATGTTCTCATGTGTTTATCCCTCCGTGTCTAATAAATTGTATATTATTTTTCCGTACTTTTCAAGACGCTTGAAAAAGATTAACAGGTATGTTAGAATAAAACCATCACCCGGAAAGGAAGTAAAAAAATGAGTCCCTTGCTAAAAAAGAGCAAAAATGCATCAGAAGAAAAAATCTTGCTGCGCAAATATTGTTTTTATTCCGCTTTAATTTCATGCGGAATCATGATTTTTATATTTCTGTGCAACAAGGTAATTCCGTTTTACTCGGAATCGAACACCGTCCTGCGTATGGATCTGTACCACCAGTACGGACCGCTTTACAGTGAGTTATACGACAGGATCGTAAACGGTTACAGTCTGTTTTATTCGTGGCGTTCCGGACTCGGCGGAGGCTTCCTCGGCAACTTCTTTAACTATTGTTGCAGTCCGTTTGCGCTTCTTATTCTCATTCTCGGTCATAAAAATATGCCCGACGCAATAGCTTTGATGTTCCTTTTCAAGGCTATGCTTGCTTCCGCTTCCTTCACATACTATATAAACAAGACAAACCGTTCGTTAAACAAACTCAGTGTTGCGTTCGGTCCGATGTATGCGTTTTGCAGCTATTATGCCGCGTATTCGTGGAATATTATGTGGACGGACGCAATGGTTGTTTTTCCGCTTGTTATTCTCGGAATAGAAAAGATCATTCAGGAAAAGAAGCCTTCGCTTTTTATTGCAGCTCTGACATATACCATGATAACGAATTACTATATGGCGTACATGGTATGCATACTCAGCGTTCTTTATTTCCTCTACTACTATTTTTCGAGATACGAGTTCTCAGCAAGGCTTCACATCGTGCCCGCCGCAGAGGGTTCCGAAGCCGCAGCGCAGGAAAACAAATCCGATGACGGCGCCGTCGAAAGTGCCGCTGCCGAAAACGCTTCCTTCGAAAACACCGTTTCCGAAATAACGGAAGAACAAGACGGCGGAGTGCAAATCTCGGCTTCACAGTCGCCTGCCGAAATAAAATACGATGAAACCGAAGCCGCCGAAAACAAACTCAGCCGTACTGCCGCAGACCTTGAAAAATATGCGGAGGTCGTTGAAAAAATCGAACAGGAAGCTCCTGCACAGAACACGGTTGAAAAGACCCCGTCGAAAACAAAAAAAGAGAAAAAACCGAAGAACCCGAACCGCGGACTCAAAAACAGCCGCTTCTTCGCGACGGGCAGTATCTTTGCTTTCTCGGCGATTCTTTGCTTTCTGCTCGCTGCGTTTGCTCTCATGCCGGTTTCGTACTGTCTGAAAACATCCTCTGCGACTTCGGCAACATTCCCCGAAAATATTAAATCATATTTCGATATTTTCGACTTTATCGCAAACCATCTGCCCGCGACCGAAACGACGATCAGAAGCAGCGGAAGCGATGTTATGCCGAATGTTTATTGCGGACTTCTCACCGTAATGCTCGTTCCGCTCTATTTCTTCACGGATAAAGTTTCCGGCAGAAAGAAGATTGCCGCAGCCGCGCTTCTTGCTGTGTTCTATTTCAGCTTTTCCATAAACTTCTTTAACTTCATTTGGCACGGATTCCATTTCCCGAACGACCTGCCTTACAGATTCTCCTTCGCATATTCGTTCATTCTTCTTACTCTTGCTTATAAGGTCATGACGGAGCTTGAAGAATTTTCGCGCAAAACATTTGTTGCGATCGGAATGGCGATAGTGTTGTTTGTTGCCGTTATCCAAAAGATCGGCACACCCAACAACAACACCCTTTCCGTATGGCTTACAATCCTGTTTGCCGTAATATATACAATAGTTTTCGGTCTGTATTTTTCAAAGAAATACACAAGAAAAAATATCGAAAATCTGATAGTATTTACCGTTGCGATCGAGCTTATATTTGCCGATCTTACCGGTTTCGTAATGGCGCAGCCTAAAAAAGCGTATGTTTCCGACTATGATTCATATCGCGAAATCGTTGCGATTGCGGAAAAGGACGACAACACCCCCTTCTACCGCACCGAGCTTTCGAAGCTCCGCACAAGAATGGATCCGTGCTGGTACGGGTATAACGGAGTTTCAACATTTTCGTCGATGGCATACGAAGACACTTCGACATTCATGAAAAACATCGGTTTGTTCGGCAACAAAATCAACAGCTACACATACTATCCGCAAACCGCCGTATTCAACAGTCTGTTCGGACTGAAATATATCTACGATAATTCGTCTATCGTTTCGTCGGGCAAGTTTTATACTCAGAAGGCGCAGAACGATACCTTCACCGCTTATGAGTATAAATATTGGCTTCCCATCGCATACGCGGTAAGCGGTGATGTTACAGAGTGGGATTATTCCTCCCGTAACCCGTTTGATATGCAAAATTCCGTATTCGAGAGCATGACGGGAGAAAAGAATGTCCTTGTTTCTGTTGACGCACACGATGTCTATTGCTCCGGTACGGATACCGTTTCCGTCAGCTCCGTCAATTCATCGTCGTCCTTCTCCGTGAAGAAAGACAACAAGGAAAACAGCGGTATCGTCCGTATTACCGTAAAGGCTGATGCTGCCGGAAACTACTACACCTACGCCGGAAGTACAAAAATCGATAATATAAAAATCACCGCAGATAACGGTTATTCTTATGATTATACAAGTTCAAGCATTCAGCCGTTTGTCCTTGATATAGGATACCTTAATGAGGGTGATGAAATCGATATTTCGTATTCGGTTGCAAAAGAAAACGATTCCGCAACACTTTACTTCAATGCCGCCCGTCTTGACGATGATGTATTCATGCATGCGTATAACAAGCTGAAAGAGCAGTCGCTGAATATTTCTTCGTTTGAAGAAACGGAGATAAACGGAACTATAAAGACAACTGCCGATGCACCCGTTATCTTCACCTCCATTCCGTACGACGAGAGCTGGATCGTAACGGTGGACGGAAAAACGCTTGAATACGCCGATACGAAGGACGAGAATGCGTCCACCGAAAACAAGGTATTCAAAGCATTTAATTCATTTATCGCATTGAATGTGGGTGAGGGCGAGCATACCGTGAAACTGACCTATTCACCGAAGGGACTCGGCAACGGATTGCTTCTTACCGGAATCGGCTTGGGTATTCTCGCGGTTTTGCTTGTATTCAAATTCTTTGTTTCAAAAAAACTCGCCGAAAAAAATAAGAAAAACACATTTTTCGCAGAGCCGGACGGTTTTATAGATTAAAATGAGTATCAAAGATATTTTCAGCAGAATTACAGGTAACGAGTACCTTGGTGAATATAATTGCCGCAGCTCCGTAATGTACCTTTTTAAATGCGATTTTTCCCTGGAGAGATGCTCACTCGAACAGCTTCTCTCCGCGGAGAACGCCCGTCTGAATCGTGAGTTTTCCGCAGAAAGCACGCAAATGTTTTTGTTTACTCAGTCAAACAAAAACATATACATCCACTACTCGGATAACGAAAAGCTTCTGCGTGTGATCTGCGATTCAAATACAAAGCTTCCGTCCTTTGTTCCGGGAGATTCCGGCAATAAATGCCCTGTGAAGCTTTGGCAGTTCGAAGTCGATCACAGCCTTATTGACTGCGGAATGTGTTACCTTGTTCAGCTGAGTGATTATAGCTTTTTTGTCATCGACAGCGCCCATGTGTATTCCGTTCGCGATGATATAAGGCTCTATGAATTCATGCGCGAAAGAACACCGTCTGAGCTTCCCGTCAGGGTGGCAGGGTGGTTCTTTTCCCATGCCCACTCAGATCATATCGTTAAGTTTCTCGATGTGCTGCGCTTTAATAAGGATATCAGAATTGAAGGTCTGTACTTCAATTTCGCTCCGGTCGACCATCCGTTGTCCGTCACTTGGGATGAATCCGAAATTCAACATGCAGTCGAGTTTTACGAAATAATCTCCGAAAGAACGGATATTCCGTGTTACACGCTTCACTCGGGCGAGCGTTTTTATGTCGGTGAACTCGAATTTACGGTTCTGTGTACACATGAGGATGTCTTTCCGAACAGTCTTGAAAATTACAACGATTCATCTACGGTGCTTCTGATGAAAGTCGGTGACGACTCTGTTTTTTTTCCCGGTGACGCTGGAGGTGAGGAGAGCCGTATTCTCGAAACACGCTTTACGCAGCTTCTGAAATGCGATATCCTTCAAGCCGCACATCACGGTCACTTCGGTTTAAGTCCCGAGTTTTACCGCCGTGCGGCAGCTCATGTGGTTTTATTCCCGACGACTAAAATAAAGTATGATGAGGAGCTTCCTCATTACGAGGCAAACAGAATTGCCGCAGAACTCGCAAAATATGTTTTTATCGCGTCCGACGGAACCGCAGAATTTACATTTCCGCTTGAAAGCAGTACGATCAAGCTCTACCCGGACGAAACCTTTGAAAACTTTGACGGCATAAAGGCTCTGTGGAACTACGAATATACGGACGAATTCAAAGCGGCACTGAAAAAGCGTTATGACGAACGCTCAACCGTCCGTTTTTTGCCGTATTAATATTTCATGTTATGCCTTTCCGTGACCGCTATTATCTTTTTCACAATCGCGACCGACTCTGTTTTGAAAATATTTGTTTTCACCTAAAAAAACACTTGACAAACCCATATCTCGGTGATATAATTCTTACTGTTGCTGTTGTTACAGAACAGCAAATGCAAAGCGATGCTGAGTAATATCCGGGTGTGGCGCAGTTGGGAGCGCGCTTGACTGGGGGTCAAGAGGCCGTGAGTTCAAGTCTCGCCACTCGGACCAGTAAGAGAAAAAAGCTCGAAACCTTAGTGTTTTCGGGCTTTTTCTCTGTTTAATTCAAATTGTCGAGCGGACAGTATTTGTCGAAGTTGACCACCGTTTTTGCCTGTGTCAAGTGTACATACTTTTTCACCATATCGAGTGTTGTATGTCCTAAAATCTGCTG
>JAEDGF010000062.1 GCA_016297645.1 Clostridiaceae bacterium | reverse complement strand
TGAGCGAAAACCAGCCGGTCAAAACCGACACGGGTTCAAGTCCCGTCAGCCTATGTGCAGGGACGGCATCGCCAGACGGCTGTGCTGGGCTGAGCCTGTAAAAATAGGCAGCGGCTGCTGGATATGCGCGAATGTCGTGATTCTCCCCGGCGTTACAATAGGGGACAACTGCGTTATAGGTGCCGGAAGCGTCGTGACAAAATCAATACCCGACAACAGCGTTGCCGTAGGCAATCCGTGCCGCGTGCTGCGTACGCTGAGCGAAAAAGACTCGCTCAAATACCGTCCCGATATTCTCGGCGACTGCTCGATTATCGACTGATACATCAAAAAACCGCCTGAGCTTTTGTAAAGCCCGGCGGTTTTTGATAAGAAACGGCTGTCAAAAACAGTCTGTCTGTTGTATGGATTTGTTTTCGCTCCGCTTTTGTTGCCGTTCGTTTTATTGCCTGTCGGCGGATCGGAACAGCATACATATCCCGGCAGCAGCGGCGCAGGCGGGTATGTAGAGCGCAAAGTGTATGATGTGCGTCTTTTTGTTGCAGCCAAACATATGCGGGCGTACAACGCCTTTGAGCTCCGGGTAAAAATGCGGGAAGAAGTTTGACCGGCACAGTAAGAACCAATCAAAAAACAGAATGTCGTAAATCTCCATGCAGTAAAGCATTACAAGAAAACGCACAAGGAACTGCAAATAAGCAAAATCGTTTTTGACTTCGTCCCACACGCAGAGAACAGCCGCCCCGATGAATATCAGAATTGCTGTTACTTCTATTATCCATCCGATGATGTGCGCGCCGGGGAATCTCTCCTTCCTGTCGGGAATTGCATCTAAATTTTCCTTCGGTGCGGAAGAGAAAAATCGTTTGTCCTGAATGAAGCCTGCGCCCCCGTATAAAACGAGGAAATATGCAGCCATTATCATAAGTGTTGAAATCGCGTTATTGCCATTATTTTGACATCCTGTTTTTTAGTTGGTACGGCGAAAAGGAAGGACATATGAAAAAAAGCAATACAAAAGCTGCAAAAAGTATATCCGAAACTGACTGTTAGGGGGATTTTTCATTGTCCATTTCTTTTGTTTAATTTGTTCACACTCCGCCATGGGGTGTTTTTTTATGTCAGTTTGCGATGTGGAATTGTCTGTTTACAAAAAAATTTTTGAAAGAGAGCAGAGTCCTATTTATGGGACTGGTTAGGCATTATATTAGTAGGTGAAAGGGCAAAATTATTGCGGTAAGGCTAAATTTGAATGATGACAAAGTGGACGACATGGGCGGTGGCGGGGGAGTTATGTTCGGCTTTGAGGTTATCTGTGTAGACAGTGTTTTGGCTGTTTTGAAAATGATATTCTTGTCGTTAATTTACATATCGTGTAAATAAATTGTTGCAAAATTGGCTAAGAAAATGTATAATAAAGAAAAAATACTCAACAAATTGCCTGATATAAAAGTGAAGAAACAATGATACGCTAAAAGAAAGAGGAGTGATAATTTTGATTGCGCATATACGAAGGTCGGATCTTGCAGAGCAGTCGCTCGCGGAGCATTGCCGCAATGTTGCAGTGCTGTGCGAGCGAGCCGGACACAATATGGGGTTTCCGAAAACGCTTTATCTTATCGGTCTGATGCACGATATGGGCAAGGCGACCGAAAAATTCCAAAAATATCTGCACTCCGTAAACGACGGCGGCAGAGTGTCATCTCCGCACAACCATTCGCCTGCCGGTGCCGTGTACGCGTACCGCAGGTGGGGCGGCGACAAAGACGGCAGCAGGATAAAGCGCGGTGCGGCACAGATCATTTCCATGTGCATATTGGGGCATCACTCGGGGCTTACAGATTGCATTGAAATTGACGGCAGCAGCTCCGATTATATTGTTGCGATGAACAAGGAGCCGGAGTCTTTTGACGGTGTTAAAAAGTGGTTTTTTGAAAATGTGTGCAGCGAAACGGAGCTTGACTGTCTGTTCGGCGAAGCGACAGACGAGCTGGAAGCATTCGAGAAAAAACTGGCGGGTATCACAACAGACGGAAATGTATGTGAATTCGACCGGGGATTTTTGGCACGGGTGCTGCTGAGTGCTTTGGTGGACGCTGACAGGTGGGATTCCGCCTGCTTCGAGTACGGCGAGGATTCGATGGAAATCAGGAAAGCGCCGAATTGGAATGAGCTTTTGTCCGTTTTTGAAAAATACCGGGAGGAGATGCTTGCTTCCGCCGACAAAATGGGGCAGATACGAGCGACGGTTTCGGACGAGTGCTTTGAAAAAGGCG
Organism: Clostridiaceae bacterium; assembly: GCA_016297645.1. Classification (GTDB taxonomy): domain Bacteria; phylum Bacillota; class Clostridia; order Oscillospirales; family Acutalibacteraceae; genus RUG806. The sequence goes on along the minus strand of JAEDGF010000062.1, from coordinate 8,191 downwards.
CTTCACCAACGGGAATATACACACTCTGCGTACCGACGGGCGGCGGAAAGACCTTTTCGAGCCTTCGTTTTGCACTGCGCCACGCAGCGATACACAATAAGTCGCGTATTTTCTACATAATTCCGTACAACACGATTCTTGACCAGAACGCGCAGGACATAAGGACGGCTTTGTCCGATTATCCGTCAATAATGGAGCATCATTCAAATGTTGTCCTCGAGAACGAAAGCGAACAGCTTGATTATCGCAGGCTTACCGAGCGGTGGGACAGTGACATAATACTTACAAGTCTTGTCCAGTTTATGAATTCGTGTTTTTACGCATCAAATACGGACGCGAGAAGGCTTTACAGGCTTTCCGATGCTGTTCTGATTTTTGATGAAATTCAGTCGCTGCCGAAGCAGTGTAAGACGCTGTTTGAACGCGCCGTGTCATTTTTATCGCAGTTTTGCAATACGACCGTGGTTCTCTGCACCGCCACGCAGCCGAGGCTCGAATTCGACTCCGACACAGTGCCGCTCATAGAAAACAGCGCGCAGTTGTTTTCCGAAATGAAAAGAGTGGATTATATCCCGGAACTTTCGGAGTCGCTTACAAATGACGAAGCGGCGAGCCGCATAGCCGGGATTCTCGGTGAAAAATCCGTCCTTTCCGTTGTAAACACAAAGGCGGTCGCTATTGATATCTTCGAAAAAACCATGCAAGCACTCAAAGAATCGGGCGTTGATGTCGTCACGCCGTGTCCGGACATGAACGACAGCGAGATAACGGAGCTTGCGAAAACAAGCGGCGCGGTTCTGTGTATCCACCTCAGCACGCTTCTCTGTCCGGCTCACAGAAAGTATCTTATAAAATATATGAAGCTGTGGCTGAAAGAAAAGGCGAGGGTGTTCTGCGCGTCAACGGCGCTTATCGAAGCCGGGGTGAATATCAGTTTCCCGGTCGTTGTGCGCAGCAACACATGGCTTCCGGGCATAATTCAGGCAGCCGGACGCGCCAACCGCAGCATGGAATACGGAAAAGGAACGGTCTATATTTGGCGGCTGAGCGAAGAAAAGCTGCAAATGCTGCCCGATATCATGTACGGCGGCGATATAACAATGAAAATGATCTCGTGCAATACGGACTGCGGTGAATTCGACAGTCCGCAGCGGATAGCCGATTATTTCAGGGAAGAAAATAATTATACGCGCGAGCATAAGAATTTTCCGTTAAAAAGGCAAAGCGCCATCACTCTGTATTCGCTTCTTTCCGGAAATGATAAAGCGAGGAATGCGGCAATAAACTTCAAGCATTACAATGAGTCCGGCAGGCTGTTTCTCAAACAGAGCTTCCGCACGGCTAATAAACATTTTTATGTGATTCCCGAGAATACGGTGTCCGTTCTTGTGCCGTACGGCGAAGGCGAGGAAATTGCGGAGCAGCTTTTCGGAGAGAACACCATGTCACAGCGCAGTTTTCTTCTGAGAAAAGCGCAGGCGTACTGCGTTTCGGTTTTCAGACCCGTTTTTGAAAATCTGCAAAAACAAGGCGCTGTAAGCGCGGTATCCGATACCGGGTTGTTCGTTTTGCAGCCCGGATATTATGACGAAAACGGAGGACTGACATTGGAAAGAAAAGAAATTGAAGCGCTGATTTTGTAAGCAAGACCAATCAAAAGGACACATACTGTGATAAGCAGGACAGTCCGAAATTGTTATTTTCGGCTTTGTGCCGTTGAAATATTATCATAAAAATGAAAGAAGGTGAACAAATGGCAGCTTACAGAAATACAATAGAATACCGCGTTTGGGGAAGGTACGCAATGTTCAGTGACCCTATCTGCCGTATGGGCGGTGAAAGGCTTTCGTATCAGGTGCCTACCTATCAGGCGTTAAAGGGAATAACAGAGAGCATTTACTGGAAACCGAGCATAATGTGGGTGATAGATTCCGTTCGTATTATCAATCCGGTAAAGACGGAAAACAAAAATATCCGCCCGATAAGCTATAATATGCCTAAAAGCGATCTGTCCGTTTATACATATCTTGCTGAGCCTGTTTACGAGGTGCGCGCGCATTTTATCCCGAACCCGTACAGAACAGAACCCGACCTTATCGAGGACGGACAAAACGAGGACAAGCATTATCAAATTGCGCTGCGTATGGTTGAAAAAGGCGGACGACGGGATATATTTCTCGGTACGCGCGAGTGTCAGGCGTATGTCGAGCCTTGCGTCTACGGCGAACGGGAGAGCTTTTACGCCGGGACGGGCAGAGTCAACCTCGGCGTGATGTTCCACAGCTTTGCATATCCCGATGAAACAGGGAAAGACGAACTCGGTGTCCGGCTTTGGCGAGCCGAAATGACAGACGGCGAGATAAAATTCCCGCAGCCTGAACAGTGCGACAAGTCAATGTACCGCTTTGTCCGTAAAATGGAGCGGAAGAAATTCGGCAAAAAATACAACAATTTCACAGCGGAGGAGGAAGGTGATATCTTGTGAGTTGGATAACAAAGCTTTGCAATGTATATGACGCAATGATCGAGAAGCCCGATTGCGGTATAGTGCCGGTCGGATTTATCGAAAAAGATATCGGAATAAATATTGTAATAGACAAAAACGGTAGTTTTTCACACGCGCAAAGGCTTCCGAAAGAGGAGAGTCTGTTCATAGTTCCCACTACCATACAGGCAGAAGGGCGAAGCAGCTCAAAAATAGCGCCGTTCCCGCTTGCCGAGCAGATTAAATATCTTGTAGTTGCCGATAATGAAGAGAATCCGTGCTTCGAGGCTTATTATCGTCAGCTTTACGAATGGAGCAAAAGTCCCGGCGCACCGGAATGCCTGAAAGTTTTGTGCGGCTATCTCAAAAAGGGAACGCTTTTCAGCGATCTCATGAATGAGAAGGGGCTGGAATTTAAGTGGGATACAAAATCGGATGATAAAAAGACTATGGCGTGTTTCAGCGTTGAATGCTGCGACGGCGAAAGCAGACTGTGGATGAGGGACGATGTCCGCCAAAGCTGGCTTAGATACAGAGAAACATTTACGCCGCCGGAAAAAGGATTGTGTTATGCAGAAGGACGGGAACTGCCTATTGCCGAAATGCACCCGAAATTGTATGGAAACTTAAAGCTCATTTCCGGTAAAGATGATGTTTACCCGTTTCGATACAAAGGCAGGTTTACGGAGGATCACAGTTCGGTTCTTGTAAACGATACGGCTTCAATCAAAGCTCATAACGCTCTGCGGTGGCTTATAAAAAAACAGGGCTTCACACGGTACGGCATTTATTTTGTCGCATGGAATACCTGTTCTCCCGAGCTTGATTGCAGCGGTCCCGATTTTACCAACGATAAAGGTGAAATAACCGAACCTGATACATTTGAAACATATGCCATTGCGCTTCGCAACGCGACGGTAGGTTTATCTCGAACGCTTGAAAAGTTTTCGGACGATAAGCTTGCGGATAAAGCCATTTTGAGGAAGAACGAAGTTGTCATAATGGGCTTACAGGCTGCTACGACCGGCAGAATATCTGTCGTCTACTATCAGGAAATTCCCGGAAACGAATATGTCGAACGGGTAAATAACTGGATAGCAAACAGCACATGGGTGTTCCCCGGTAAAGAAAAAATTCCGCGTTCGCCCACATGGTTCGAAATATGCGAAGCCGTTATGGGGCGTGATGAAGCAGCCGCGGCGAAAAAAGATCCCGGCGCAGAGAAAAGCGGTACAAAATTCATGCGCGGAATTCAGCTGCAATTGTTAAGCTGCACGATCGACGGCAGCCCTTTGCCGGATAACTTTGTTTGGCAGGCATTTAACCGTGCCGTTAATCCGTTGGCCTTTACAAGAGTAAAGGACGGCACATGGAACAGCTTTGCATGGGCAAAAAGTATTGCCGCAGCAAACGCCCTTATACGCAAAAAGCGTTCTCAATTCGGAAAAACCGACATTTCCACTTCGCTTGACAGAAGCTGCCGCGGCCGAGATTATCTTTTCGGACGCCTTGCCGCCGCAGCGCATAAAGCCGAAGCCGATGTTTGCGGCGAGAATGCAATAACATGGGCGGTTCGTCTTTTCAGACGATTTGTGCAGACACCGTGTGCAGCGTGGCAAGAGCTGTTTTGCAAGCTGCTGCCGTATCTGAAAAAGCTCAAAAAAACCGCAACAAACGGCGATGTCGGATATTCCGCCGATTGGTATCTTCGCCTGTTCGGCGAGATAGAGCGGCTTTTTGATGAGAAAGACAGGAATGACAACCGTCCGCTTTCGGAGATGTTTCTTGTAGGCTTCGATTGCCAGCTTCGCGATTTGTATCTGAAAACCGAGGAACGCGCCGCAGCGCCCGAGTTGACTCCGTTGTCGCTGCCGACAAACAGAGATTCGCTGTACGGCTGCCTTGCGGCGGTTGCAGATTGGTTCGAGTGGAAAACAATGTCCGTGACGGACGGCGGCGATACGGCCAGCGAAAATGACGGCAGAACAAACGCGCTGCGTTCTATGAATGCCCTTATTTCATCGCCGCTTACCGTGTGGAGTTATATCCATAACAGCCTTATCCCTTATTTTGAAAAAGCGGCGGTTAAAGAAGTCTGTTCTGTGCAGAGAATAATTGAACAAATCGAGCTTCGTTTTGATAAAACAGAGCGTCTTTCGCCCGTTCCGCTCGGCAGCACATTTGTTCACGGGTATCTTGCAATGCGCCATGCGCTTCGCTGTAATCGTGATTTCGACGGCGATTTTTTCAATACGGAAATCGGTGCAATTGAACCTACCGATCGTGATTCGGCGTTTGCGGCACTGTTTGCATTGGAGAATTTTACCGAACGGCGCGCTTTGTCCGGTATTGAACCGGAGAAGGACCGGCTTTCAAACGCACTCCGTCTTTTGCCGCACGCAGCTGTTTGTCCGAATAAAATAAAAGAGCATCTTATGCGCTGCATGACGGTGTACCTGAAAAAACTGCGTTTTAATAGTAAGATAACGGAGGAGAGGGACAAACTGTTGCAGTTTATTGAAAATAAGGGCTGGAATATCGACACACCCCTCGGCGCAGGTTACCTGCATACATACTATTTATATACCGCGTTATACAGAAAGGATTGAAAAAAATGTCAGCATTAAATAACAAAATAGATTTCGCACTTGTTTTTACCGTCCGCAACGCAAATCCCAACGGCGATCCCGTAAACGGCGGAGGGCCTCGTATAACATATACCGGATTCGGAGAGGTATCCGATGTTTGCCTTAAACGCAAAATCCGCAATCGCTGGATGGATGAGGGGCTGAGCGTGTTCGTTCAATCGGATGACCGCCGTACCGACAGCTGCCGCTCATTAAAGGAGCGCGCCGAGTCCTGTCCGGAATTGAAGGAGCTTTTTAAAGTCAAAAAAGGCAAAAATGACAAAGACGATGAAGACGACGGGCAGACAAAGTCAGAAAAAATTACCGCGATCGCGTGTGAGAAATGGCTTGATGTAAGGGCCTTCGGTCAGGTCTTTCCGTTCAGCGGAGAAACCGGCAAATCAGACGGAGTTTCGATAGGAATACGCGGCCCCGTGAGCATTCAAAGCGCATTCAGCCTTACACCGGTCAATATTACAGAACTGAATATAACAAAATCGGTAAATCTGGAAACAGATAAAAATAATCCCGACAAAAAGGGAAGCGACACCATGGGTTCAAAGCGCCGTGTCGATTTCGGAGTCTACACGACATACGGTTCGATAAATGTTCAGACCGCCGAAAAAACGGGATTCTCGGCAGACGATGCAGAGGCGCTTAAAGAGGCGCTTCGCACACTGTTTAGAAACGATGTCGCCGCCGCCCGTCCCGAAGGGAGCATGGAGGTCTGTAAGCTCGTTTGGTGGGAGCATAACTGCAAGAGCGGTCAGTTCTCGGCTGCAAAGGTTCATCGTTCGATGAAGGTCACTGTCGGTGATGACGGCTTTCCGCAGGTCGGCATTGATGAAAGCGCAATTCCCGGTTTGAAATACACGGTAATCGACGGTGAGTAACGGCGAAGATTTTTTGATGATCTCCGGGATCAATCACTTTGCATTTTGCAGGCGGAGTTGGGCGCTTGTCCATGTCGAGCAGCTGTGGAAAGAAAATGTTTTTACGCTCGAAGGGGAGTATATGCACGAGAGAGTCCATGACGCAGGCTTTACCGAGTCGCGCGGAAGTGTGATTCTCTCCCGTGCAATGCCGGTGATGTCGCAAAGATTACGAATAACCGGCGAGTGTGATATGGTCGAATTGCACCGCGATCCCGGCGGAGTCCCGATTCGCGGACGCGACGGCTTGTGGCGGCTCTATCCCGTGGAATACAAACGAGGAAAGCCCGTCGGGAAAGAAGCCGATGAATTGCAGCTCTGCGCGCAGGCTATGTGCCTTGAAGAAATGTTCGTGACCGATATCCCCAAGGGTGCGCTTTTTTACGGCGATACCCGACACAGAGAAACCGTTGCGTTCTCCGAAGAAAAACGGGCGCTTGTCGAAAAATATATCGGCGAAATGCACGCGTATTTCGAGCGTGGATATACTCCGAAGCCGCGAAAGGGCAAGGCTTGCAGAAATTGCTCGCTGTATGAATTCTGCGCTCCCGTGTTTGACGCACAGACCTCTGCTGCCGGGTATGTAAAAAGAAAAACAGAGGAGGACGAGTTTTGAGAAAGCTGCAAAACACATTGTATGTTACTTCTCCCGACGCCTTTCTGTCTTTGGACGGCGAAAATATTCTTGTCCGGACGGATGAGTCCGTCCTCGGGCGCGTGCCGGTTCACAACTTAGAGGGCGTGGTTTCCTTCGGATACCGTTCGGCGAGTCCGCGGCTTATGGCAGCTTGCGCCGAACGCGGTGTCGGACTGGCTTTTTTCACTCCGCACGGGCGTTTTCTCAGCCGCGTTTCGGGTGCTGTGAGTGGAAATGTTCTTCTGAGGACAACGCAATACCGCACTGCCGATTCCACGGAAAAATCTCTTCCTCTCGCAAAGATGTTTTTGACCGGAAAACTGTACAACAGCAGATGGCTTTTGGAGCGCTTCTGCCGTGATCATGCGGTCAGAATTGACGAGAACGCCGTCCGGCAGGCAGCCGTTTATCAGAAAAATGCGCTGAAACAGATTGAATGCGCCCCCGATTCCGAAACGCTTCTCGGCATAGAGGGCAGTGCGGCGAAGTCGTATTTTTCCGTTTTTAACGAGCTTATTCTGCGGAACAAAGATGATTTTTCGTTCGACGAACGCCATCGCCGACCGCCGCTCGACCCCGTCAATGCGCTTTTGTCCTTTACATATTCGCTGCTCGGGAACGAAATTGCAGGCGCACTCGAAGGTGTCGGACTTGATCCGGCAGTCGGATTTTTCCATACGCTTCGACCGGGACGCAAGTCGCTGGCGCTCGATATGCTCGAAGAATTCCGCGCACCGCTTGCCGACAGATTTGTCCTTTCACTGATAAACCTCGGAACCGTCACCGCGAAGGATTTTGAAAGCAAAGAAAACGGCGCAGTCTATCTGAAAGATGATGCGCGGCGCAATTTCCTCTCAGCATGGCAAAAAAGAAAACAGGAGGAAATAACGCACCCGTTTCTCAAAGAAAAAATCGCATGGGGACTTGTCCCTCACGCTCAGGCCATGCTCCTTTCCCGATATCTGCGCGGTGATTTGGATGCATATCCGCCGTTTATGTGGAAGTAGGGTGATGTTTTGCTGGTTCTGATAACATATGATGTCAACACGGAGGATGCCGCCGGGCGAAAACGCCTTCGTAAGATTGCAAAGCAATGCATAAATTACGGCAGACGCGTTCAAAACTCTGTCTTTGAATGTATTGTGGACACTGCGCAGTGCAAAATTTTGCAGCATTCGCTTTGCGAAATCATGGACGAAAAGAAGGATAGCCTGCGCTTTTACTATCTCGGTGAAAAGTATCGCTCGAAAATTGAACACTTTGGGGTGAGCCCTCAATTTGAAACGGAAGGCGACCTTATCATTTGAGTGCGAACTCGCAGTGAACATAAATATCCGTCGGGTTCGCACCGAAAAAAGAACAAAATCTCGCAACTACGAAACAAAAATATTTATTCAATGTGTTTTACTGTTGAAAAACAGGCGTCTTTTTGGTATAATTACACAAAGCCGACAACGGATTTTTGTTGGCTTTAACGCCGCGCCCCGCACGGGGCGCGTGGATTGAAATT
>JAEDGF010000143.1 GCA_016297645.1 Clostridiaceae bacterium | reverse complement strand
TCGCTTACGGATTATATCCTGCGCGAGAAAACGGAAGAAGCCAAAAAACTGCTCCGTCACACCGATAAGCCGATACTTGCAGTAAGCGAATATCTCGGCTTTTCCTCCCAAAGTCATTTCACGCGGGTGTTCAAAAAAATAACCGGACTGACGCCCGGAAAATACAGACAGGAACACAAATGACCGGCTTTGTTTTTTTTCGGACGGCGCTTTTCGGGTCGATTCGAAAAATAAATTTTGCGTCATAAAAAACTGTAAACAATTCATGTACCGTTTGCTCTTGCTTTGCACCTTATATTGTGATAAACTTATAATGTTGTCCAAAATATTGTATCGGGGGTCTTTCAATGCAGCAGTGCGATATGTGTCTGAATAACGCGTTTGACGCCGAAACGGGCGAATATTACTGCGTTATGGAATTTGACGAGGACGAAACCGCCGAGTTTTACGCGCACTCAAAGCGCGGCTGTCCGTACTACGACCCCACGGACGAATACAGTATTGTGAAAAAGCAAATATAACCGGGCATTTTTCATGCGGCAAAGAGGCGACGGGAGATAAAGCCCGCGAGGGGTTTCGCCCCGTCCTTTGAATGCAGTCTTGCGCTTGTTTTTTGCAAGGCGTAGACGGCGGATTCCGTTTTTTCGTGTCCGCAGTACCCGTGAAAAAGTCCGTTTTAACGAAAAGGAGAAACTGAAAGTGAACACAGATGTAGCCATAGTCGGCGCAGGCCCTGCCGGAATTTTTACCGCGCTTGAAATGCTTCGCAAGGGCAGTAAGAAAAAGATAGTCATAATCGAAAAGGGCAAGGCGATAGAGAACCGCCACTGTCCTAAACAGAAAACGAAGGTCTGCATGAACTGCAAGCCCAACTGCCACATTACCACCGGTTTTTCGGGCGCGGGCGCGTTTTCGGACGGCAAGCTCTCGCTGAGCTACGAGGTCGGCGGCGATTTTCCGTCACTTATCGGCGAAATGAAGGCGCAGGAGCTTATCGACTACACGGACGGCATCTATCTTGAATTCGGTGCGGACACCCATGTTGAGGGAGTCAACGCCGCCGAGGAAGTCAAGGCGATAAGAAAGAGAGCCATCAGCGCGGGCTTGAAGCTGGTCGACTGCCCCATCCGTCATTTAGGCACGGAGAAGGCGCAGGAGCTGTATTACGCTATCGAGCAGCACCTTCTGAACAGCGGTGTTGAAATTCTTTTTGACTGCGAGTGCACCGGGCTTCTGCTCGATAACGACCAGGGTCGCTGCCTCGGTCTTGTCGCGACCGACAAGCACGGCGAATTCGAGATAAGAGCCGAACATACCATTATTGCCACCGGACGGCGCGGCGCGGACTGGCTTGAAAAGATCTGCGCTCAGTACAATGTCGCTCATCAGCCCGGCACGGTCGATATCGGCGTAAGAGTCGAGGTCCGCAACGAAGTCATGGAAACCGTGAACAAGGCGCTCTATGAGTCGAAGCTCATCGGTTACCCCCGTCCGTTCAAGAACAAGGTGCGCACCTTCTGTCAGAATCCCGGCGGCTTTGTAAGTCAGGAGAACTATGATAACGACCTCGCCGTTGTCAACGGACACTCATATAAGGAACTCAAATCCGACAACACAAACCTTGCGATCCTCGTTTCTCACAACTTCTCGACGCCGTTCAATCAGCCCATCGAGTACGCGCAGAAGGTCGGCGAGCTTACGAATATGCTTGCAAACGGACATATTCTTGTGCAGCGCTTCGGCGATATCCTTGACGGAAAACGCACCTGGCCGAAGGAGCTGATGCAGTCGAACCTGCGTCCCACTCTGCCGGACGCGGTCGCGGGCGACATAACGGCGGCAATGCCCTACCGCGCGATGATAAACATCATAAACTTCATTCAGGCGGTGGACGCGGTCGTTCCGGGCTTCGCGGCGTACGAAACGCTTTTGTATTCGCCGGAGCTTAAATTCTATTCCAACCGCATAAAAATGGACGAGCGCCTTGAAACGAATGTCAAGGGACTGCACTGTCTGGGCGATTCCTCGGGCTGGACGAGAGGACTTATGATGGCATCCGTCATGGGCGTTCAGATGGGACGAATCATCGCGGAACAGGAATAA
>JAEDGF010000061.1 GCA_016297645.1 Clostridiaceae bacterium | reverse complement strand
CGAATACTTGACGTATTTGCAAGGGTTTTAACGCGGCATGAGCGAAAACCAGCCGTTCAAAACCGACACGGGTTCAAGTCCCGTCAGCCTAAGCACATTCCGGCTTCCGTTTTGACATGGGAAGCCTTCGCTTTTTTTGTTACTGCGCCTTACCGGTCAGCTGGTAGAATGCCGACGCGCTCTCGCCCGTTGCGGCTGAAATATACACGCTGCCGTCATTGAGAACATGCGCGTTTGCAATATACGCAAAAACATTGTCCTCGTACGCAGTCATTCTGTTCGCGTCAAAATTCATTATTCCGCAAGCCGGATTGTTGCCGCCGTTTACGCCGCGCACGACTGCGTATTTTCCGTTCTCGCTCATCGTAAACAAATCGGCGGTAAAGCCGCTGTTAAAGCAGGAATAGATGATGTTGAGCGTCTGACCGGAAATGCAGTTGTACACTTCGCCGGTGGACTTTGTGAGAATGAACTCGCCGGAGATAAGATAATCCTTCTTTATATCGCCGCCGAACTTTTTGACCTCGGTGGCTTTTTCGCCGTCATAGCGGTACAGACTGAAAGAATTGTCCTCGTAGTTCTTCTCGAAATAGTATGTGTCGGAGCCGTTGCGCCAGAAATTGAGCGACGCGACATTCTTGATATATCTTATATTATCGACATTTGTTCCGCTGCCGCCGCTTGTAAAGATATCGGCAAGTCCCGTTTCGTCATAGGACACATAGTAGCGCGAGGAGAAGAACAGAACATTCTTGCTGTCACCCTGTGCGAGAATATTGTTGGTGAACATCTTGTAGTCAGTCTTGACTCTGCCGTCCATTGCAACGGTGCGCTGATCCTCGGACAGGAAATGCTTGCTCGTATGGTCGGAGTAGAGGTAGAATATCTCACTGTAAACCTTGTCCTCTTTGTAAAAACGCGTGTTGTCGACATCGAGCATCATAAGAAGCGTTCCCTTGCCGTCGTCAAAGCCGCCGAACATATTCGTGACCTTGAAAAAGGCGTAGTCATACAAAAGGACATCGGGGTAAATGATATTCGTGAAAAGACCGTAGCCGTCTGTTTTTCCGTCCTTTTCTATATAATGTATAACCGCAGGCAGCTTTTGAGAGGAGCATTCCGCCTTGACTTCGAAATTGCCGCTCTCGGGAATCTCGGTGAGCGTGCCCGCCGAAGCCTGATAGAAATGAACCTCGCCCTGCTTCGACATCGTATAGAAGATATCTTCGAATTCGGTTTTCATGAGCGGCAGCGACACAGCCGTATTTGCGGTATAGGTCGCCTTATAGTCGGTGCCGATGGCGTTGGGCGAATCGGACGGTTTCTCCGGCTTGTTGAGGTTCTTGTTGATATCGAGAACCCCCGTAAAGACCACCGCGGCTGCGCCGATAAGCACAACAAGCAGTACGGAAAGAATAATTTTCAGTTTTTTTGCCATTTATTTTTCCTCCTTGAACAGCTGAATTCGCCGTGCGGCGCATTTCGCTGCCTGTTCAGCTGATTAAAGCATATAGTCGGTCGTTTCGAAAACGGAACCGTTTTTTATGTACACTCGCGGCACTCTGCGCGAGAGCGAGCAAAGCACCTCGTAATTTATAAGACCGGCTTTTTCGGCAAGCTCGTCAACGCTTATGTATGCGCCGCCGTCCTTACCGAAAACGGTTATCTGCTTTCCTTCAAAAACATTATCGATTCCGGTGACATCGAGCATTGTCTGATCCATGCACACATTGCCTATGACCGGCGCGCGGTGTCCGTTTACAAGCATACTCATCTTGTTTGAAAGCCGCCTCGGATAGCCGTCCGCGTAGCCTATGGGGACGGTCGCAATTCTCATTTCATGCTCTGCGGTAAAGGTTCTGCCGTAGCTGACGGGTGTTCCGGCAGGCACGGTTTTGAGCATTGAAATGACCGTTTTCAGCTCCATTACCGGCAGCAGCTTTACGGGGCGCTCGACTGCGGACGATGGGTAAAGTCCGTAGAGAATTATTCCGGCGCGCACCATGTCGAAATTCATTTCGCGGTAGCTGAGTATACCGGCAGAATTGGAGCAGTGGCGTATTTCAAAATATATCCCCCGCGCCGCAAGCCTGTCGCACGCGCTTAAAAACAGGTCGTACTGCAAGCGCGTGAACAATTCGCCGTCCGCGCAGTCCGCACTCGAAAAATGAGTGAAGATACCCTCGGGATTTATCCCGGGCAGAGAACACACCTTTTCGATCTCGTCTATTACGGGATAGTCCTCCACCGAGTCGTGATACAGAAAGCCTATTCTGCTCATGCCGGTATCGACCTTGATATGGGCATTTACCGTCACTCCGTAAAGGGCTGCGTTTTCGGACAGCGCCCGGGCATACGAAAGCGAATAGACCGCCTGTGAAATATCGTTATAAACCAGCTCGCGAACCTTGTCTGGCGGAGTGTAGCCGAGGATAAGCACCGGACGGTCTATCCCGGCTTTTCGCATTTGGAGCGCTTCGGCAAGATTCGAAACGGCAAACCAGTCCGCCCCCGATTCCTGCATCTGCTGCGCCGTGTACTCGTACCCGTGTCCGTAGCAATCCGCCTTCACGACGGCGCAGAGCTTCGCGGACGGGTCGATCACGCTTTTTATCTGCGTTATATTGTTGTCGAGCGCGTCAAGATTTATCTGCGCCCATGTTCTTCTCAAAAAATCAAGCATTTTTTCTGTTGAGCTTCCCTCTCAGTGCTTTATTAAAACGATGAAGTCCTTCCATATATAATACTATTAAACGGGCGACTTGTCAAATAACAAATTTAATTCCTTTTTCGCTTGTTTTTTTGTTGTAATTATAATTATGCCGTGATATACTTTAATTGTCATTAAACAACAAAAGGAGATATCACCATGGCAGTTTCATCATCGGAATTCCGCAGCAGAGCAAGGCAGAAGCTGAACGCTCACTACTGGGATGCACTTTTGGCGGTCATTGTCGAGGGCGCACTTTTAAGCGTAGGCTCGCCCGTAGCGATAATCATCGGCGGTGCGTTTGTTATCGGTCTTGCTTCATTCTTCCTGCATAACGCCGACAGGCAGAATGCAGATATCACCGACCTGTTCGCTCCTTTCAGCAAGCAGTTCGGCAATTCCATAGTTTACTTTATTCTTTCGAGCGTGTTTATTTCACTCTGGTCGTGTCTTTTCGTTATTCCCGGTATTGTCGCGGCTATTTCCTATTCAATGGCTCCGTACATCCTTGCCGAGCACCCCGAAATGAGCGCAATGAACGCAATCAAGCTCTCAAAGGATATGATGCGCGGCAACAAGGGCAGATATTTCTGCTTACAGCTCTCCTTTATCGGATGGATACTTCTCTCCTTGCTTACCTTCGGTATCGGCACACTGTTCCTTATCCCCTATATGCAGGCTGCGAACTCCGAATTCTTCAATGAAGTTTCCGGCAAAAACGCACAGCGCGGCACTTTCGACCCCGCCGCAGGCTACGATAACAGCGGCTTTAATCCCGGCATGAACACCCCCGGCGGTTTTGATAACTTCAACAATCAGTAATCAAAACACGGCACAACAGAACTACTTATTTACAGCGGCGGCGGACATTTTCGCCGCTGTTTTTCTTACATGAACATCGCAATACTGCGGAATACACGGATTTTAACACCCTCAAAAAGGTTTTTCCGATATTTTTGTATTACCCCTTGTAAATACGGCAAAAATAGTATAAAATAGATAAATAGGCGAAGAAAAATCGCTGTTTTTCGATTTATTTTTGGAGGATTTATATGAATTATTCCCTTTCCGAAGCCAAAGCAAAAGAGTTACTCGACGGCAAGCTTCTCCACTTTTTCGGAGTCACGGCAGACACCGCCTCCTACGATCAGTTTTACAGAGCAATAGCAATGATCCTGTGCGAGCTTATGGCGCAGGGCAAAAGCGAGTTTGATGCACGCGCACAAAAGAGCGGCGCAAAACGCGTATATTACCTCTCGATGGAATTCCTCATGGGCAGAAGCCTTAAAAACAATCTTTATAATCTGAACCTCACGGGCGTTTTCGAAAAGGTCCTCAAAGGCTACGGCATAAAGCTCGAAAAGCTCTACGACTGCGAACCCGATGCGGGACTCGGCAACGGCGGCTTGGGCAGACTTGCAGCCTGCTATCTTGACGCGCTCTCCTCCGGTCAGTACCCGGCGCGCGGCTATTCGATACTGTACGAATACGGCATTTTCAAACAGAAGCTCGTTGACGGCTGGCAGACGGAGCTTCCCGATTTCTGGCTTCCCGGCGGCGAAGTTTGGCTTACACGCCGCGAGGAGCTTGCGGTCGATGTCAGCTTCGAGGGCAACATTAAAGAGGGCTGGGCTGACGGCCATCACTATGTCGAAGTGACGGACGCCAATGTCATCAAAGCCGTTCCGCACGATATGTTCGTTTCTGGCAAGGACGGCAAGGGCATAAATGTCCTCAGACTCTGGTCGGCGGAAGCCCCCGGCATGGACATGGAGCTTTTCAACAAGGGTCAGTATATAAAGGCTATGGAGCGCGACGCGATGGCGCAGACCATCTCCAAAATGCTCTATCCCGCAGATAACCACCCCGAGGGAAAGAGTTTAAGACTCCGTCAGCAGTATTTCCTCGTGTCCGCGTCGATTCAGGATATCATTCAGCACCACCTGCACAGATACGGCACCGTTGAAAACCTGCCCGAAAAGACGGCTATTCAGATAAACGACACCCACCCAACTCTCGCAATTCCCGAGCTTATGCGCATTCTTCTCGACGAGTGCGGCTACGGCTGGGACGACGCCTGGAAGCTCGTCACCGCAACCGTTGCGTACACGAACCACACCGTCATGGCGGAGGCGCTCGAAAAGTGGAGCGAGGAGCTCGTAAAGCGCCTTATGCCGCGTATCTATCAGATTATAAAGGAGATCGACAACCGCTTCCGTTCCTACACATGGGACGCGACTCACGATGCCGGTTTTGTTGAGCGCACCGCAATAATCTCGGGCGGCGCGGTGAGAATGGCTAACCTCTGTGTTGCCGCGTGCCACAAGGTAAACGGCGTTTCGGCGCTCCATTCGCAGATACTCAAAGACACCGTCTTTAACGATTATTACCGCCTTACTCCCGGAAAATTCACAAATGTTACCAACGGAATAGCCCACCGCCGCTGGCTGTGCCAGGCAAACCCGGCGCTTACGGAGTTCCTCACGAAGAAAATAGGCGACGGCTTCGTTCTTGACGCGTCCGAGCTTTCAAAGTTTGCGAAATATGCGGGCGACAAGACGGTTCAGAAATCCCTCGCCAAGATAAAGAGAACCAACAAGGAGCGCTTCGCGAAACATATATTCGGCCTTACGGGCGAAAAGCTCGACATCGACTCGATGTTCGATGTTCAGGTAAAGCGCCTTCACGAGTATAAGCGTCAGGAGATGAACGCCCTCGCTATACTTGCGAGATATGTTGAGATAAAGAACAACCCGAACGGCAATTATGTCCCGCACACATACATTTTCGGCGCAAAGGCAGCACCCGGATATTATGTCGCGAAAAAGATAATCAGCTTTATTGCGGCGCTTGCAAAGACCATAAATTCCGACCCCGTCGCAAGCAAGTATATGAAGGTCATCTTCGTTGAAAATTACAGCGTTACCGAAGCGGAGCTTCTCATGCCCGCGGCTGAAATAAGCCAGCAGATATCTCTTGCCGGCACGGAAGCGAGCGGCACCGGCAACATGAAGCTGATGATAAACGGCGCGATAACCCTCGGCACAATGGACGGCGCGAATATAGAAATTCACGATGCCGTCGGAAAAGACAACATTATAATCTTCGGCATGACTACGCCCGAGGTGGAGCAGCTCAAAGCAAACGGCTACAACCCCGGCAGCTACTACATGAACAATCCCACGCTCAAAGCGGCTATCGACTACCTCAACACACACACCTTTGACGGCAAGAATTTCCCGGAGATAGGTGAAACGATAAAGCACCACGACCCGTATATGTGCCTTGCCGATTTCGCAGACTACTACCTCGCGGAAAGACGCGCCGAGGTGCTGTACACGCAGCCCGAGGTATTCCTGAAAATGTCCGCCATGAACATCTCCGGTGCAGGCATCTTCGCTGCCGACCGCTCAATTGCGGACTACGCAAGGGACATTTGGCACACGAAGCCTGTTGAATAATTTATCATGCTCGAACCTTTTAACGCAGCAAAAGATTACCACAAATCAATAATCGGAGCGGCAGCCGCAGGCGAAAACCTGCGGCTTCGCGTGCTTCTGCCCCGTTCGTTCGGAGTCACCGGCGTAGATGTCGTCATAAAGCGCGACGGAAAAGCGGATGAGTACCGTTCGATGTCGTGGGAAAGCACCGACAACATAAACGAGTGGTGGTTTGCCGACCTCTCGTTCGACTCCCCCGGCGTATATTTTTATCGTTTCGACTACACAAATTCGTGGGGCAGGACTCCCATAAAACGCATGGGAATAAGCCAAAGCGGCTCGATTGACGGTGACGGCGACTGGGAGCAGTTCATTTATCCCGAAAGCCTCTCCGCGCCCGAGAGCTTCGCAGGCGGTATTTTTTATCAGATATTCCCCGACCGTTTCCGCTTTTCGGGGGCAGAGAAAAAAGAGGTCCCGACAGACCGCATTCTCCGCAAAGACTGGGGAGGAACGCCGGAATGGCGTCCGGATAGCAAGGGAATAATACGCAATAACGACTATTTTTGCGGCGACTTCAACGGTATAACCGAGTCGCTCCCGTATATCGCTTCCCTCGGTGTTTCGTGCATTTATCTCAATCCCATATGCGAAGCCCACTCGAACCACCGGTACGACACAGCTGACTACATGAAGCCCGATCCGCTGCTCGGCACGGAAAGCGACTTCAAAAACCTGTGCAAAAAAGCCCATTCACTCGGCATAAAAATTCTCATTGACGGCGTTTACAGTCACACCGGCGCAGACAGTATCTACTTTAATAAGTCGGGGCGGTACGGCAGCGTCGGCGCTTATAACGACCCGAACTCTCCCTACCGCAGCTGGTATACCTTCGGCAGCACCCGTGACGACTACAAGGGCTGGTGGAACTTCGACACGCTCCCCGAGGTAAACGAAATGAACCCGGGGTATCTCGAATTCATCACCGGCGAAAACGGCGTTATCGACAAGTGGCTCTCGCTCGGCGCTGACGGCATAAGGCTTGATGTTGCAGACGAGCTGCCCGATGAATTCATTGAAAAGATACGCGCGGCAGTGAAACGCCACGGCAGTGAAAAGCTGCTTTTGGGCGAGGTGTGGGAGGACGCAAGCTGCAAAATAAGTCAGGGCGGACGGCGAAAATACTTTTGCGGCAGCGAGCTGGACTCCGTAATGAACTACCCGTTCAGAACGGCAATAACGGATTTTCTGCTCACCTCCGACGCGAAGCTGTTTGCCGACCGCATATATTCAATCGTCCTCAATTACCCTCCGAAAATAATGAATCTGTGCATGAACTTTCTCGGCACGCACGACACCGAACGGATACTCACCGTTTTAAGCGGCGTAAACTGCGCCGGGCTGTCACGCGAGGCGCAGAGCCGGCTCACCTACTCCCACGAAACCGTCAAGCGCGCGCACAAACTCTTAAAAGCCGCGCTGTGCATTCTCTACACGCTGCCGGGAATCCCCTCCGTGTACTACGGCGACGAAGCCGGACTGTTCGGCGGCAAAGACCCGTTCAACCGCGCACCGTTCCCGTGGGGACACGAAAATGCCGAGCTTACGGGCTTTCACAAAATGCTCGGCGCATTCCGCCGCAGCACACCCGTACTTGCGGACGGCGGCTATTATCCGCTTTCGGCTGCCCTCGGCTGCGTGGCATATCTGCGCTACAAGCCCGGCGAAAGGCGCGTTGCACTCATAGCAAACAAGAACCCGGACGAAATAAACTATCTTCTGAATCCCGATATGCAGAATATGCACGCCTTTTGCGGCGGAGAAAACATCGGCGGCACAGTCCGTATTCCCCCCGAAACAGCCTGCATTCTCACAGACTGAAACGGGATGAAAAAAAGCGAAGATAACAAATAACAATCAGTAAAAAGGCAGGGAACACGACAGATTTATATTTTTGCCGGGCAAACCTCACCTCCGCTCTGTGCATACTTACAGACAGAATAAACAAAAACCCGTACACCAGGATGTCACCGTTATATCCTGTGTACGGGTATTTTAATATTAAGTGGGAGAAAGAATAATGAATATCACCCGAAAAACGATGCTCCGCTTCAAGAACAGTCTTATATCGGAGGAGAAAAGCCCGGCAACAATCGAAAAATACCTGCGCGACGCGGGGGGCTTTGCGCTGTTCGCGGGCAGCAGAGAGCCTACAAAAGAAACCGTCTTGGCGTACAAAAAGCTCCTGATTTCGAGATACTCCGCAAGAAGCGTAAATTCCATGCTTGCCGGAATAAACATATTTCTGTCATTCATCGGCAAAGACGAGATAAAAGTCAAGGCGGTCAGACTGCAAAAATCCGCCTTCTGCTCCGAGGAAAAGGAGCTGACAAAAGCGGAATATCTGCGCCTGTGCCGTGCGGCGGAAAAGCGGAAAAATACGCGTCTGTCGCTCATTCTGCAAGCCGTGTGCGGAACGGGAATCCGTATCAGCGAGCTGAAATATATCACGGTAGAAGCCGCAAGGCGCGGTGAAGCAACGGTAAGCTGCAAGGGAAAAACGCGAACGATTTTCATCGTAAAGGAACTGAGAAAAAAGCTGCTTTCGTACGCCGTCAGCAACGGCATAAAAAGCGGCACGATATTTATAACGCGCTCCGGCAAGCCTATTGACCGCACGAGCATATGGCGCGAGATGAAAAGCATCTGCGCACAAGCAAATGTTTTGCCGCAGAAGGTTTTTCCGCATAATCTGCGCCGTCTTTTTGCACGAACTTTCTATTTCCTCGAAAAGGATATAGTTAAGCTCGCGGATATTCTCGGTCATTCGAGCATCAACACAACGCGGATATACATTATCTCGACCGGCACGGAACACCGCCGCCGCATGGAGAAAATGCGTATGATACTGTGAATAAAAAAAACCGTCCCGAGGCGGTAAAAACATAATCCGTATTATGTTGTACGGTTTTAGTCCCGAATTGTGCCGTCCGGTTCAATTTCTCAATAAGTATACTATACTGTCGGACAAATTACAAGTTTTTTTGTTGAGAAGATAGCATTTTTCAGTGTTTTTTGCAAAAAAAGCATGACAAAAGCAAGCCCTTTCACCGCAAATAACGGAAAGGCTTATATTTTCACGCCGTTTTTTGCCGAATTGTAATTAAAAAAGGCTCTCCCGTTTTTTTGTGCCATATAACAATTACAACATAATACGGATTATGTTGTTTCACAGATCATGGAGGTATACATATGGGTCAAATAGCGGAGATAATCAAATACGAGGGTGACAACAATACATTCATATGGAAGCACCCGTGCGAGGACTTCAACAGTCTTACACAACTCATCGTCCACGAGAGTCAGGAAGCAGTGTTCTTCATGAACGGTCAGGCGCTCGACCTTTTCGGAGCGGGACGATACACTCTCGAAACACAAAACATTCCGAAGCTCGGCAAGCTCCTTAACCGCGCAACCGGCGACCAAACGCCGTTCCACTGTGAGGTCTACTTCATAAACAAGACCGTGCAAATGGCACTGAAATGGGGGACAGACTCAAAGGTTCGCTACATAGACCCCGAATCGGGTTTGCCGCTCGAGCTTGGTGCAAGCGGTGAAATGAACCTCTGCGTATCCGACAGCAGAAAGCTCCTTATAAAGCTCGTCGGAACAATGAACGGCATTGCATGGGGCGACGAAAGAAACGGCTTTACAAAGTCGCTTCAAAATTCGTTCCGTCCGCTCATCTCAGCCGCAGTAAAATCGAATCTCGCGTCCTCGATAAAATCACTGAACATCAACATTCTCGAAATAGACGAGCACCTGACGGAGCTCGGCGATATTCTCCACAAAAAAGTCCTTCCCGGCTTCGAGGAATACGGCTTGACGATACCGCAGTTTTTCCTGACGAATGTCGTTTTACCGGAGGACGACCCGAACTTCAAACGCGTCCGCGAGCTTTACACCATCTCGCTGCAAAAGCGCATGATATCAGCCGAAGCCGAAGTCAATACGGCAAAGGCGCAGGCGGCTGCACAAGTCGCCGCGGCTGCACGCGAAGCCGTTCTCGAACGCCAGCAGACTCAGACGGAAATAGCACGGCGCGAAGCGGAGAGAAAGGTTATCACTGCGCAGGCGGAAGCGGAGGCACAAAAGGCTGCCGGTTTCGCGCAGGCGGAAATCATGCGTCAGCAGGGCTATAACCAAAAGGATGTCATTCAGGCGGAGGTTCAGAAGGCCTACGCCGCCGGTATCGGAAATATGGGCGGAAACGGCGGCTCGGGCGGCTCGACCATGAGCGACATTTTGGGACTCGGTATCGGCTTGCAGGCTGCAAGCGCAATGAGCGGACAGGTCGGAAATATTTTCGGCGGAATGTTCGGCGGTACGGGCACACAGCCGCAGCAGCCTACACCACCCACACCGCCGCAGCCGACACTGCCTACACAACCTCTGCCGTCACAGCCGCAGCAGTCCGAAAACGCACCGGCTCCCGTCGTTCAGCCGGAATCGGCTCCCTCTGCCGCACCTCAGCCTGTTGACGAAATGACTGCCTTCAAGACAAAGCTCGGCAAGCTGACGGCAATGAAAGAAGCCGGAATCATAAACGACGAGGAATTCAACAGCTACAAAGCAAAGCTTTTAACGGAGCTCGGAATAATGTAAGGAGTGAAGAAAAAAATGAAAAAGACCTTCGGATATTTCGCCGCCGTATGGGCGATATGTATTGCC
>JAEDGF010000060.1 GCA_016297645.1 Clostridiaceae bacterium | reverse complement strand
CGGTTTTTTACGGTTCTGCGTGTTTGGTTATTTTGCCGAAAACGGTCGTGTGCGAAAAAATATTGTCGATATAATTTTACTGTTGCAATCCGTCACGCGCGCGTATATAATGAAATATGTATAAGTATGTATAACCCTATGAATCGAGAAACAGTATGTCATTTGAAAAAGAACAAAGAAAAAGAGAATATCCCCGTAAAAACGACTCCGCGCCGCGCGGCGGAAAACGCGGCTTCGAGTCCCGCCCGGGCGGCGGTTTTAACGAAAACGGACGCGGTTTTCAGTCCCGTGACAACTGCGAAAAAAACGAAAACGGACGCGGTTTTCAGTCCCGTTATGACGGCGAACGAAATGAAAACAGGCGCAGCTTCAAAAACCGCGATAACGACACACCGGTCGAACAAAAGCGCGGACAAGACGACCGCAGCGACCTTATAATCGGGCGCAACGCCGCAAAGGAAGCGCTCAAAAGCGGCAGAGCGATAGACAGCGTCCTTGTTGCAAGGGGCGAAAAGACCGGCGCACTGCCGCCCATAATCGCCGAGTGCCGCGAACGGGGCATTCCCGTTAAAGAGGTCGATCCCAAAAAGCTCGATTTCATGTGCGGACACGGCAACCATCAGGGCATAATAATGACCGCCGCCGCGCACGAATACGCGACCGTTGACGAAATTCTCGCCGCCGCGCGCGAAAAGAACGAGCCGCCTTTTATAATAATCTGCGATTCGATAGAGGATCCCCACAATCTCGGCGCGATAATCCGTTCCGCCGAGTGCTGCGGCGTTCACGGCGTGATAATCCCCGAAAGACGCTCGGCAGGTCTGTCCGGCATAGTCGGAAAAACAAGTGCCGGGGCGCTCGAATATATGCCTGTCGCGAGGGTGACGAACCTCAACGAAACCATAAAACAGCTCAAAAAACAGGGCGTATGGGTCTATTGTGCCGACATGGACGGCACGCCGTACCGTGAAGCCGACCTCAAAGGGGCGCTGGCTCTCGTTATCGGTTCCGAAGGCTCGGGCGTGAGCCGGCTCGTAAAGGAAAATTGCGACGGAGTCCTTTCCATTCCGATGAAAGGACACATAAATTCACTCAACGCCTCTGTTGCGGCGGCGATACTCATGTTTGGGGCAGCCGAAAAAAGATGAAGAAGGAGAGATAAGCCATGACCGATGAAAACCGTACCGTTACCCCGGACGGTGCCCACAGCAGCGGGATAAAGCTCCCGGGCGGAGCGTCGGACTCAGCTCCGAGAAAGATAAATCCCGTTCAGGCTGAGCACACCGGGAAAAACGGAGATGAGATAAAGCTCCCCGAAGCGCAGTCCGACATTATTTCGGACGCAGGCGCTCCCCGTTTCATAAAGACGGGTACCGTGCCGAAAATCGCGCTCCACGAGCAGAAAACCGAAGAAACCGATGTCGCCAAATTCACGGACAGGCTCTCCGTCCGTCCGCAGCAGCGCACGCACACCGGCTACACGGGCAAAATAAATACATACGCCGAGGCGCATTCCGCCGGGGACACGACGGGGCGGATGATAACCCCGGACCCCGTGCAGAACGACGGCATGGACTTCACCGAAGCCGTTTCCGACAAAGATGACGGTTTTGTGTTCACCTCCATTGACGAGGAAAAGACGGAAACCGTACATATCCCGAAGCAGAAAAAAGAGCCTGACGCAGCCCCCGCTCCCGAGCAGGACGATGATGTCACCGTCAGCGAACCCCCCGAAAACAACCGCGAAAAAGCGGACGCGGCGGAGGAGGCGGACTCCTCCCGCACAAAAAAGATACCCGAAAAGGGCGGACTTCTCCGCAAAATAGCGGGCAGCGCGAGGGAGGATGTCCCGCTCGACCCCGACCAGCTCATGATGGACGGCTATGGCGTCGGTGAGGACGGCGAGGACGGCGCAAGGGAGGAAGCCTTGCGCGAAGCCCGCGCCAAAAAGGTAGGCAGCTTCCACTTTTGGAATAAATCCCACGAAGCGGGCGAAACCTCGGACGAAACATTTTCGAGCAGCGAAACACGCACGCTCCCCTCTCCGCTTGAAAGACTGTCCGGGCGCTTTGCGCACCTCGATTCGTCCTTCACGCCCGTAAAGGGAGAGGAGTACACTGAGGGCGAAAACAGAAAAGCGGTTTTTGCAAGACTTATAAAAACGCGTAACGCCTGCATGGTGCGCGCTATCGCCGTCGGATTTGCCGGCATGGTTTTGCTGCTTCTTGACATGATTGTTTCCGCGTCCGCGTCCTCCGCCGGCGGCTTCTTCACCGTCCTCGGCGGCAGTTCGCTTGCTTACAATATAGTAAATTCCGTATTTTTGGTCGTTGCGGCAGCCGTTATGTTCCCCGACCTCAAAAACGGACTGTTTTCTCTCTTAAAAATAAGACCGAAGGCGGACACCGCCCTTTTGTTCATGTACATTTTTGCGGCGGTACAAAATGCGGCGCTCTATTCGACCTCCGTTCGTTCGGAGTACGATATGCACCTGTTCACACCGGCGGCAATTCTCCTGTCGGTGCCGTATCTTGTCGCGAAGCTGTTTTTCTACGACAGCACCCGCCAGTGCTTCAAGGCGGTTTCGTCAAAAAGCGACAAATCGTACCTCCGCAAAGTTTCCGATATAAATCTTGTCCGTGAGCTGCTTCGCGCGAGTGACGCGGACGAGAGCGAAAATGTCGTTTACGCCGGAAAGACCAAGTTCATCCGCTCGTTTTTGACTCGCAGCGCCGATTCTGCGGCAGCCGCAATGCCCGCCTCCCGGCTCGTTCTTCTCTCCGCCGCGGCAAGCATTCTGTTCGGCGTGTGGGCGTTGGTCGCTTCAAAGAGCTTCGCCGCCGCTTCCACTGCCGCCGCTCTTACGGCTCTCTGCTCGTTCCCCGTCAGCAGCCTTATCTTTCTCGGCAAGGCGCTTGCGGACGAGAACAAAAAGCTCTCGCTCAAATCCTCGTTCATTCAGGGCTATTCGGACGCGCGCGACTTCTCGTGCGTCGACGATCTTGTCATTGACGATACCGATGTTATAAAAGCCGAGGTCACCAAGTGCATCAGCGCGAAAAATGTCAAGGAAAAGCAGGCGATGTTTGTCGCCGGTTCGCTCACAAGCGTTTCGGGCGGACTGCTCAAAAGCGCTTTCGCAAAGTCTGTCGCAGGCTTCGAGGACAGAATGCCTGCCGTTGACGGACTTGTATATGAAGATAAGCTCGGCGTTTCCGCGTGGGTGAGCGGCTGCAAAATTCTGCTCGGCACGCACGCCCTTCTCGTAAATCACAATGTCGGCGTTCCCGACGAAAGCGTTGTCAACGCGCTTATCGAGGACGGCTGTCTGCCCGTCTATCTCGCAATAGAGGGTCGCTTTGCCGCTCTCTACTCGGTGAAATACTCTCCCCTTTCGGGCGTTGCCGACAACCTCCGCGAGCTTGCCGAAAACGGCTCCAATATCCTCATTTCCTCCGTTGACCCCAATATTACCGATTCGTACGCCGAAAGCCTTCTGGGGCTTCCGGCAGACTCGGTGAGAATGCTCTCCAAAAAGGTTTCGGACAAAATGACATCTGCCCGTACGACCGTGACCGACTCCGAGGAAGCCGGTGTTGTGTTCGGCGACTCGGTCGAGAGCCTGTGCCGTTCGGCGGTCGCAGCGCTCAGGCTTGATTCCGAAAAGAGAATTTCGAAGCTCATCTGCACCGGCGCGTGCATTTTCGGAATGGTCATCACCGCGTTCCTCGTTTTCACGGGCGCTTACGCCAAAACCCCGGCGATAATTCCGCTCGTTTTGCAGCTTATCTGGACGGCGTTCTGTTTCCTGACTCCCGGACGCTTTGCAAAGCTCGCAAAGCCCCGTATCCGCAAAAAACTCGCAAAGGAACCCGAACAGCAGCCCTCGCCTGCCGCCGCACCGGTCGGAAATGCGCGCACCTCTGCCGCCTCCGATACCTCGGACGCGGACAACGGCGCGGACAGCGGCAAAGCACAGCCCGGCGCGTCCGCAGCGAACACCGCCGCAGACTCGGCTGCAAATACGGCGTCCGGCGCGGCAAACGCGTCCCCCGCAGCGGCCGACTCTCCCGCAGCCGCAGAAAACGGCACGGACGACTCCGGCGACCCCATCAGCGCCGAAACATATTCCGCCCTCGACGAATTTGCCAAGGACGAGGAAAACGCCACGCGCAGAACCGTCCGCACGGGCAGACGCGCCGCAAAATCGGACTACACAGAACCGGACGGCACGGACTACGACGATACCGACGGCGGGGATGATGAAAACGAATCCCGTCACGCTTCGTTCGGCAAGGGTCTGTTCGGCAAAATGCGCGGCTTCTTCGAGAAAGCCGCCGAACCCGATAACGGCGGCGACGATTACGACGATGAACCCGAGGATGACTCCGACACCGATTCCGATGAGGATTACAGACGCGCTCCCCGCGGCAAACACGCCAAAGCCCGTCCCGCAAAAAGTGCTTCCGCGCCGGACGATGAACAAGGTCAAAACGACGCTGCACAGTCTGATGACTACGACGAGGGCATCCTGATTCCCGGACGCAGACCGCGCAAAAAGAAGCAGGACGACTATTACACCTCGGAAAAAATAACGGACGAGTATCGCCGCAAGAAGGCGGAGGACGACCGCGTTCGCAGCATTTTCACCGTTCCCGATTTCGACAAGGCTCCGCCGCGTTACGACACCGGCGACACCGAGCCCGTTGCGGAAGCGAAGTTCGTTCCCCCCACGAACACCGGCAATATAGATGTGTTCGACGACTCTCTGTTCTCGCCCTTCGAGGACGATAAAATTTTCGCCGGGCTTCACGACGCCCCTCCGCAGAAGATAGACTTCAACTGATACCGGACTCCCCCGTCAGTCGCTGCCGGACTTCCCGCCGAGCGGCGCGGACTCCCCCGTCCGCCGACACGGCTTTCCTGTTCGCCGACACGGCTTTTTTAACAACCGACAGAGAGGATAACCGCCGGGCGAAGCCGTGCAAAGCAGGGAGATGTTGAGAGCCTGCGACAAAAAGCGGCTTCCCATCCCATCTGCCGACCGAATGAAAACTGCCGTCGATTGCAGTAATGAAAACTGCCGTCGATTGCAGTCATTAAACACAAAACCCCTCCGTTCCCCGGAGGGGTATTTTTGCGCCCGAAACCACGGGCGTGACTGTGTTCCTGTCTGTACCGTCAATCGGAAGTACGGCACATTGTGTTTCGTTCGGTTTTTGTCAGCCGCTTATTTTACTCCGTTTTTTCCGCGTTTTCTCTGCACGGCTTTTATCGCCTCCACGATGGGTATCACGGAGAACGCAAGCGCAAGCGACGAGGCGTATTCCGCTATCCCGATGGGCGTGAAGCCGAACGCCGAAGAAAGCACCGGCACTTCTATCACCGCGGTTGTAAGCACCAGTGACGCAGCCATCGCGCCGAAAAGGAACTTGTTGTGGCTGCCGCCCATGCTCATTGCAATGACCGAACCTCTCTGCGAACGCATATTGAACGAATGGAAGATTTCGCACATCGACATTGTTAAAAACGCCATGGTCATTCCCTGTTCGCAGTCGGCAATATTCGTAAAAATCCACTTGCCCGTTTCAAACCATTCTCCGATGAAGAACGCCGCAAGAGTCAGAACGGTTACAACTATGCCCTGATACGCGATATCGAAGCCGAGTCCGCCGGAGAAAATTCCGTCCGACGACTTACGAGGGGGACGGCGCATTATGTTTTTCTCCGCTTTTTCACAGCCGAGGGCAAGCGCCGGGAAGCAGTCCGTTACAAGATTGATGAAAAGCAGGTGCGGAGCTTTCAGAACGACGACTCCGAGCAGCGTTGACACGAAAACCGTGAGGACCTCCGCAAGATTCGACCCCAAAAGGAACTGAATGGCTTTGCGGATGTTGTCGTATATCCGTCTGCCCTCGCCCACAGCGCCTACGATGGTCGCGAAGTTGTCGTCCGCAAGCACCATGTCCGCGACATTTTTTGTTACATCCGTTCCGGTTATGCCCATTCCTATGCCGATGTCGGCACTCTTTATCGAGGGAGCGTCATTTACTCCGTCACCGGTCATGGCAGTAACCTTTCCTTTTTTGCGCCATGCGTTGACAATACGCGTCTTGTGTTCGGGCTGAACACGCGCGTAGACCCGTGTCGATTCCACGCGTTTTTCGAATTCGCTGTCGCTCAGTGACGAAATTTCCGTTCCCGTCATAGCTTCCGACGGGTCGGTTATAATCCCCAATTCCTCCGCTATCGCAACGGCGGTGTCCTTGTGGTCACCCGTTATCATAACCGGGATAATGCCGGCTTCGCGGCACTCGTCTATCGCCGCCTTTACCTCGGGACGGACGGGGTCTATCATGCCGATAAGACCTATAAAGGTCAGCCCCGTTTCGAGGGAATCGGGGGAGGTATCCTCCGGAATATCGGCGTATTCCTTCGCTGCGGCGGCAAGGACTCTCAGCGCCTTATCCGCCATTCTCTTGTTTTCCGCTGCCGCCTTTTTTCTGATTTCATCCGTCATGGGTACGGTTTTGCCGTCCACCAGCGCAAGCGTGCATTTGTCGATGACAACATCGGGCGCGCCCTTCGTGTACTGAATTATTCTGCCGTTCACGCTGTGGAGCGTGGACATCATTTTTCTGACCGAGTCGAACGGGGCTTCCCCGACGCGCGGCTCGGTTTCGCTTATTTTATTTTTGTCGATACCTGTTTTTGCGGCGAATGCCACGAGCGCCGCCTCTGTCGGTTCGCCGCTTACCGTGCCGTCCGCGTTCAGCTGTGCGTCCGAGCAAAGTGCCGTTGCCTTCGCGAGAAGCTCCCTGTCGCCGAAAAAGTCCGTGACGGTCATTTTGTTCTGCGTGAGCGTTCCGGTTTTGTCCGAGCATATGACCTGCGCGCAGCCGAGCGTTTCGACCGCCGTCAGCTTTCTTATCACGGCGTTTTTCTTTGACATATTAGTAACACCTATCGAGAGAACTATCGTGACGACTGCCGCCAGTCCCTCCGGTACCGCCGCCACGGCAAGGCTTACCGCTACCATGAACATATTCATCACGCTGCTGAAAATGAGCTTGCCGTTGCCGGAAGCAAGCACCGCCCGTTCTTCAAACAGCGAAACCGCGAAAATGACCGCGCATATCGCCAGAACAAGCACCGTGAGAATTTTTGAGAGCTGCGACAGCTTTTTTTGAAGCGGTGTCTGCCCCTCGGCTGCTTTTGATATCGCGTCCGCGATTTTTCCCATCTCGGTGTTCATACCCGTTGCCGTCACCACAGCCGAGCCGCGTCCGTATACTATCGCCGAGCCGCTGTACAGCATATTTTTTCTGTCCCCGAGCGGAACGGTTTCGAGCTTTGACGGCGCTTTCAGCGTTTCAGCCGTTTTTTCGACCGGGACGGACTCCCCCGTGAGCGCCGATTCCTCCGCCTTTATCGAGTGCGATTCGATTATTCTGCAATCCGCCGGAACTGCGTCACCTGCTTCAAGCAGCACTATGTCGCCCGTGACGATATCCTCGCTTTTTACCGTCTGCACCGTTCCGTCACGCAGCACACGCGAGGTTGCCGCACTCATTTCTTTGAGCGCCTCAATCGCTTTTTCCGCCTTGCTCTCCTGAAAAACGCCGAGTACCGCGTTTATCAGCACAACCGCTGCAATTATGAGCGTATCTGTCGGGAACGCCGTCTTTCCCGCCGTCTTTGCTTCGTACACGGTCGAAATTGCCGAAATTGCCGCCGCCACAATGAGAATTATTATCATCGGGTCGGCGAGCTGCTCCGCGAACCGCCGGAAAACGGACTTCGACTTCGCTTCAACGAGCTTGTTTTTGCCGTTTCTGGAAAGCCGTTCGGCTGCCTGTTCGCTTGTTAAGCCCTTAGAAGAGCTTTGCGTCAGGCTCAGTGTGCGTTCAACTGTTTCAAAATGGTACTTCATGTTCTTCCCTCCGTGAAAATAAAAAGACCTCTGATAGACTGAATGTCTGCCAAAGGTCTTGCTTCAAACACTGCCTGTATCTGTCTGCTGCCGGCCGAGAACGAACCGAACCCGTTTCAGCGGTTGACGACAACAGATGGGGCAATCCCCATAGCTACTCCCCAATGGAATATATTTATATGATACAGTACGAACGGGAATAAGTCAAGTGTTTTTTACCGTGCGGCGCTTCCTTGTTTTTAGCCGGGCGCAGCCCGGGTTTTCGCCTGCCGCACTTATTCCGCCGCTATCTTTGCAACGGCTTTTATCGTCTTTACGGGCTTGCCGTCGGGGGCTACGAGGGGTCTGTGAGCCTCGCCCGGGAACAGAATAACAAAATCACCCGCGCCGAGGTCGGCAACGCTGAATTTGTCACTGTCCGCATAGAAAGCGATGTCGCCGCCCGGGGCAAAATCCTCGGTGACTTCGAGCGCCGCCGCGTCCGTCACATCTATGTGTTCATGTCCCGAAATCACAAACTGAATGTCGATATACTTTTTGTGTGCCTCGAATCTGCATTCCGCAACGGGCTTGTTCTCGTACTCCGAAACGCTGAAAAACGCCTTTTCGCCGTCTGTTTCGTACTTTTTCTTTTCGCTCTCGGATGTAAGCTGCGCGAGTCTCTCAAAGACCGCCTTGAACTCCGGGTGGAGCGAATAATAACGCTGCGCATTTTCTATTTTGTCGATGACCATAATATGACCTCCGTTTTTTGCGGCTTCCCTGTTGCCCGCGATATGCGGCGCGAACGAAGCCCTATATATAATAGTATACAGCGAACCGCGCTTTTTTTTGTAATGCACCTGCTCGCGACGGCTCTTTGTGTGCTGCCGTTTCGAGAATGTTCCGTGTGCCGTCTGCACCGTCCCGACCGTCCGCCGCCATTTACGCCCAACCGAGCATTCTGCACGCCGCAAGCGCCGCCGCCGCGCCGTCCGCCGTCGCCGTCGTTATCTGCCGTGTCGATTTCGTCCGGCAGTCGCCCGCAGCAAACACTCCGGGGATATTTGTCAGACAGCTTTCGTCCGCTTCGATGTATCCCGATTTGTCGAGTGTCACAATTCCGTTTATGAAATCCGTTGCGGGGACGAGTCCCACCGCGATGAAAACACCCTTGCACGCTATCGCCGTTTCGGTGTTGTCGGCGGTGCTTTTTATTTTTATGCCCTCGATTTCGCTCTCGCCGAGGTAGGCGGTCACAACGCTGTCCGTTATCACTTTGATATTCTTTTTCGCAAAGATTTGACTTTGCAGCGACTTTTCTCCGGTAAGCTCCGGCAGATTCTGCACTATCGTTACGCTTTTTGCCGTTTCGCTCAGCAGCAGTGCCTCCTGCATTGCGGAGTTTCCGCCGCCGACCACAACGACCTCCTCGCCCGCGAAAAACGCGCCGTCACACACCGCGCAGAACGAAATTCCGCTGCCGATAAGCTCCTCCTCATGAGGGAGTCCGAGCGTGCGGTGCTTCGCGCCCGTGGCAATGATGACCGCGCGCGCTTCATAGTCGCCGCTCTCGGTATGTACTTTTTTTATCTCGCCGTCAAGCTCCATGCCGGTCACTTCACCCATGTCTATCTCCGCGCCGAGCGAGAGAGTCTGCTCTATCATTTTTTCTGCAAGCGCGTTGCCCGAAACCGCATCGAAGCCCGGGTAGTTCTCTATTTTCGGGGAAAATGTCATCTGTCCGCCGAAAACGCCCTTTTCAAGAATCAGCACGCTTTTTTCCGCACGCCGCGCGTAGATCGCAGCCGTCAGACCGGCAGGGCCCGCGCCGATGATTATAATGTCATACATCTTTCTATTGCTCCTATACACAATACATTTATAATAAGCAAGACAAATTCGGGACTGCCACAGCCGCCCGTTCGTCCGGACTGCGGCGTCCGCCCCTATGTATTACATTTATAATAAGACGAAAACGGGGGTTAGTCAAGAACTTTGTGAAGGTGTCCGGAAGTTTGTTTCGCGATGCAGTGACGCACTTCCTTTTTTCGTACGCGCGACATCAACCCGTCCGTGCTTTTGCCGCGAGTTTCGAATGCCCTTTTTCTTTGTCCGTGTTATTGTTCCGTGACGCACTTCCCTCCCGTCCCGACCCCGTCCGCGCAAAAAAGTCCGGCTGCCGTTGTCATTCCGGCTGCCGAACCGCCTGCACTTATCTTATGAGCAAAAAACATGATTTCCGATCGTCGTTATAACGGGTCGCGAACGGATCCACCGATTCGTCGCCGTCCTCGGATTGTAATAGTATATCGCGCCGCCGGACGGATCCCAGCCGTTTATCGCGTCGCGCGCCGCCTTCTGACTCGTTGCGTTCGGTGCAACGCTCCAATTCGAGTCGTTCACGCACGAAAAAGCGCCCGACTGATATATCACGCCCGCTATCGAGTCCGGAAAAGACGGGTGATCCACTCTGTTGAGTACCACCGCGCCCACGGCGACCTGTCCGGTGTAGCTCTCGCCGCGCGCCTCCGCCGCTATCAGCTTCGCCAGCAGCCACACATCCGAGGAGGACTGCCCTCCCGAGCCTGACGAGGACGACCCCGACAGTCCCAAATAGAGGAGCGTGGTCGGACCGCATATCCCGTCCGCCGTTATTCCGCAGTTTTTCTGGAACGAAATGACGGCTTTTTTCGTTTTTGTGCCGTAAATTCCGTCTACACTGCCCGATAAATATCCCAGCTCTTTCAGCTTCTTCTGTATGCGCCGCACCTCGTCCCCGGTCGAGCCTACCTTCGACAGCGCCGTTATGCTCGTTTCCTTCTCCGTTTTTTGCGTCCGCTCGAAATATGCACCGCTTATCAGCAATGACATTACTATAAGAAGCGAACAAACCGCCCTTAAAACAGACGACTTTTTTATTGCTTCCATTTTCGTTCTTCCTTTCGGTCAATATTTGCCTTTTATCCTATTGTAAGCTGTTTTAAGTAAACTATTCCGGACTACATATTGTAATTTGCGGTTCGAAATTACAAAAAACACAATATATGGTATTTTTGAAAAAGGTTCAAAAAAAGTTTGAAAATATCGAAAAAAACCGTTGACAAACAGTAAATATGGTGGTATCATATGCAAGCACTCG
>JAEDGF010000142.1 GCA_016297645.1 Clostridiaceae bacterium | reverse complement strand
CTTCTTACGGCAGCGGCACTTCTTACGGCAGTGAAGCAAACAAACCCGGCAGCTCATTTTCTTTTACCGGCGGTCAGCCGACGGATAAAACAGACAAAAGCGAAACGGCACGGCAGTCGGCAGACGGCGGCGCACCCGGCTATTCCTACGGCGGCGGCTCTGCTTCCTCTTACAACGGCGCGCCCTACGGCGGTGCAAAAACACCTCCCTATCCCGGAATGAACGCAGCCAAGTCAAAAAACAGGAAAGAAAAAAAGCCCCCCACGAGAAAAACTCTTGTCGTGTTCGGGGCGATAACGCTTGTCCTGTGCCTTCTTATGAGTACCGCGTCCGGCGCGTTTTCGTCATATATCACGGTGCGCCTTATCGAAACGCACGACAAATACGGCAGCACCACAACACCGTATAAGGACGAGCTTATTTCCGTCCCCACCGAAAAACCGGATCCGGAGCAAAATGACGAAACGGCACAGGGCACTGTCACGGAAGCACCGACGGGAAAGCCCGAAAAAGTGACCTCCGCATCAAGCGGACAGAAAACAAAGGGCGAGGTTTACGCCGAGTCCGTAAACGCGATAGTCGGCATAAAAGCCGAGGGCACAAAGGAAGTGACCACCCTTTTCGGCAGGACGGCGCAGGCACCGTTCACCTCCACCGGCTCGGGCTTTTTCATCACCGAAAGCGGCTATATCGTCACAAACTACCATGTAATAGAAAACGCAGCGAAGGTGACCGTCACCACCTACGCCGGACAGGCTTATGAAGCGGAGATAACCGGCTACGAAGCGTCAAACGATATCGCGGTTCTGAAAGCGGAGGGCAGCTTTGAAAGCGTCAAGATCGGCGACTCCTCCTCGCTTGCGGTCGGCGACGATATTCTCGTTATCGGAAACGCGCTCGGCGAGCTTTCGTACACCTTCACGGACGGCGTAGTGAGCTATCTCAACCGCGCGATAACGACCGACAGCGGCACCGTAATAAATATGTATCAGACGAACGCCGCCATAAACGAGGGCAACTCCGGCGGGCCCGTCTACGATATGGAGGGTAAAGTTGTAGGTATCGCAAGCGCGAAATATGCAGCCTCCTCCGTTGAGGGACTCGGTTTCTTCATTCCGCTCAACGATGTAAAGGGAATGATAAACGATATAATCGAAAAAGGCTATGTTTCCGGCAAGCCGAGCCTCGGCATCTCCGTACAGCCCTTAACGCAGACTATGTCGCTGCGCTATTCCCTCCCCGTCGGGCTTTATGTCGTGGCGGTCGGGACTGACACGGCGGCTTCAAAGGCGGGCATAAAGGCTGCCGATGTTATAACGGGACTGAACGGCGAAACCGTTTCGGGAATTGCGGAGCTTTCCTCCGCGCTCTCGTCAAAACGCGCAGGCGAAACGATAACGCTCACACTGTACCGTTCGGGCAGCTCGCGCTCGGTCACGCTGACGCTCGACGAGTATAAGCCCTCCTCCCCGCGTACGGAGTATTCCGGCGTTTACGACTATTGACCGCGTCTGCGCAGTTTTTTCTCTCATGCGTCCGTTTTACGCCGCCCGAATCCTGATTCACGGGCGAGTATCGCGAAAACGGACGAAAAAAGAATATCCGAACAGGCTCCCACGGAAAACTTACGGTTTTTTCGTGGGAGCTTTTGTCGAATGCGTTGACGACCGCTATATATTGTGATATATTCAAGTAAAACATACTACGCCGAAGCAAAGTCCCATTTTCGGTACTCGAAATCGACAAAATTCGAACAAATGTATTGACAACACGGTTTTTATGAGTTATACTGTATTCAGAAAACAAAACAAATGTTCGGTTACGAAAGGTTGATGTTTTATGAATATTTATCCCGTACTTATGGTTATAGAAGTTCTCCTCGCACTCGGCGGTGCATGGTGCATTCTCCATGAAAAAAGACTTATCGCGTTTGAAGAAAAGCTCGCACGCAGAATAAAAGCCGCCGTACGTATGCAGATGAAAAAGAGAGCTGCCGACAAGCGCCGCCGCCTGAACGCGAAGGTGCGCTACACGCCCTACGCCCCCGGCAAGGTGGGCGCTCAGGGACAGGAAGCCGCATAAATCGCGGCAGTTCGGACGCATAGACGCGTTATGCACCCCGTTCCCCGCAGCAAGACGAAAGCCCGTGGACGCGAAGCCGCATAAATCGCGGCAGTTCGGACGCATAGACGCGTTATGCACCCCGTTC